>CAZTCU010000404.1:0-2505 GCA_964612235.1 uncultured Rhizobium sp. | reverse complement strand
CGCCGACCACAACCGGCGACATGCGCGCCTTCGGATTGGCGATGGCGATGTGGGAAGCGTTGAAAACCTGAAACTCACCGCCCCCTACGCGGGGCGGTCGACACGCGGAACGCGTGGCGGGTGGGGGGATGTGCTACGGACTCCGTGCGTGAAGCCCCACCCGTCGTCGTGCCGTTGCACGACGCCGACCTCCCCGTAAAGGGGAGGTAAGTTAGCGATCAATTCCCCACAATCGCCCAGCTATCGGGGAAGAACCCGTTGAAATCGGTCCGCACCGCCACCGAATAAGCCCCAACATCGGTGAACACCACAAAATCCCCCGGCGCGATCGTATCCGGCAACTGCAGTGGCCGCGGCAGCACGTCGAGCGTATCGCAGGTCGGCCCGAAAACGCGGAACGCCTTCAGCGTGCCGAGCTTCGGCCGCGCGCGCCCCTTCTTGTCGAGCGTCACCGCGTGCAGCGCATAATCCGCCGTCCAGCCGGGCAGGGTGAGTTCGTCGAAACTGCCGTAAACGCCGTCATTGATATAGATGCTGTCGCCCTTCCTCAGCGTCACCTGCGTGACGAGCGACAAACCTTCCGCGATCAGCGCGCGTCCCGGCTCGCAAAGGATCGGCAGCTTCTCGTAACCCGGCAAGGTCGCCAGCGCCTCGCGGATCGTATCGAAATACCAGTGATAGGGCGGCACGTCGTTGCCCGGATAAGGCCCCGGAAAACCGCCGCCGATATCCAGCGCCGCGATCTCCACGCCCGCCTGTGCCGCCGTGCGCCGCGCCATCTCGATGGCCTGCGCGTAGGAGAACGGCGAAAGACATTGCGAGCCGACATGAAAGGTGATGGCCGGCTGCGCGCCCGCGTCCTTCACGCGCTTCAAAAGCCGGGCTGCGTCATCCGTGGTGGTGCCGAACTTGCTCGACAATTCCAGCACCGCGCCGCCCAAAGGTGTCGCGATGCGCACGAAGATGCGCAACTTCGACGGATTGCCGGTTTCCGCCAGCAACGTGTCCAGCATGTAATCGCAATCGATCACATAATCGGTCACGCCGTGTTTCTCGAACGCCACCTTGGCCGCGCCCGGCAAACGCACCGGCGCCATGAAGTGGCACTTCGCATCGGGAAACATCCCGCGCACCAGTTCGATCTCGGCAAGCGAGGCGGTGTCGAAATGGCGAATGCCGCTCGCCCACACCTGCTCCAGCACATAAGGATGCGGATTGGCCTTCACCGCATAGAGCGCGTCGCCCGGAAAGGAATCGAGAAACCGCTTGCCCGCCACCCGAAATTTGTCCGGGTGAATGACATAAGTCGGATAGACGGGCTTCGTCTTCTCGATCAACTGCTCAATCGACGCGAAACGCGGCAGTTCCGTGACAACGGTGGGGCGAACGTTCATGTCGGCGCGCCTCTCGGGCCAGAACAATTGGGCGGGCCTCTTAGGGCCGGGGGGCAGGGGGGTCAAGTGGCGGGATTGCCTGGCGCTGTGCCCGGGTCTTTTCATTGCTTCACTTGGGGATTATTGGAAAAGAATTGCGGGGGACTTCGGATGCAAAGCTGGACGATTGGGGCAGTTATTGGGCTTTGCTTGTTGGGCGCCGCACCGGCTCTCGCGCAAACCCCGGCTGCGGACCTTCAGGCCGCTTTCGCCGGCTGCGATTCTCCCACGAAACACCGCCTCACGAACGATCAACGGCTGGGCGTCTGCAACACGGCGATTGCAAGCAAGGCGTATCAGGGCAAGGATCTGGCCACGCTTTATCTGGACAGGTGGATCGTCCTCAACGCGAAGCATGAACCGGCTGCGGCCGAGGCGGATCTCCAAACGGCCCTCGCCACCTGGCCCGACATCGCAACCGACGCGGCGTCCATATCCGTCGCCTACATGCAGCGCAAAAAATACGACCTCGCAAAAACGGGACTCGATGCTGCCGCAAAGGCGCAACCCGGCAACGCGCGCGTCCACTATGCGCTGGCCCAATGGCACCTGCATCAGGGCGAATACGATCTCGCCGCTCTCGATAACGACAAGGCCGTGTCTGCCGAACCGAACAACACGGACACGCTGCAGCAACAGGCCACCCTCCATGCCCTTCGCGGCGATACGGGTGGCGCCATTGCCATCATCGACAATCTTGTCGCGCAATATCCGGCCAACGCGATCTTCCTGAACTATAGCTGTTATCTGCGCGGCACTCTCGGCCGCGATATCGACAAAGCGCTGGCCGATTGCAACGCCGCTCTCAAGATCGCGCCGCAGAACCCCGATATTCTTGATAGCCGCGGCCTCGTCTATCTGCGCCTGAGCCGTTGGGCGGACGCCATCGCCGATTACAACGAGGCCATACGGCGCGACGATCACCCGTCGCCCACGTCGTTCTATGGCCGCGGCCTCGCCGAGCAACAATCAGGCAACCGGGTCAGCGCAACAGCGGATTTTTCCGCCGCCCTGGCGCTATCGCCCGGCATCGACAAGAAATTCGGCACGGTCGCGATGCTGGCGGAGTGAG
>CAZTCU010000403.1:0-2514 GCA_964612235.1 uncultured Rhizobium sp. | reverse complement strand
GCTGCGCGCGCCCCGGCAAGAAGCCCGGCGCGCATCTTGAGCATCCGCCAGACCAGCGCGCCCGCCACCTTCGCCATGCGTCCTTGCGGATCGGCGCCGACGGCTTTGGCGATCATCTGCACCAGCTTCTTGATGTGGTTGGGCTGGTAGATCACCAGCGCCTTGGACGCCGACAGCCGCGCGCACGACGCGCGATCGTACGGCACAGAAGGCGGGATGTTGGCGGCGTAGTAGGCGTAAGCCAGTTCGTCGTCGTCGGATTCGTTCACGCGGGTGACCGCCACCATCAGCTTGCGCCAGAAGGGGAGGTCCGGTTCATCCTGCCTGTGAAGGATTTCGTAGAAGAGCTTGTAATGCCTGAATTCGTCGGCAGCGATATGGCTGGCGATTTCCTTCAGGAGCGGTTCGTTCGTCGCGTCGCGCATCGCCGTGTAATAGGACGACGTGCCCGACTCCACGACGCAGCGCGCCACCATCTCGCCCCGGCGCGAGCCGCGCACGGAGCCGCCTTCGCCTTCGAAATGCGGGGGCTTGTAGCCTGCGCGGAAACGGGCGACAGCCGTCTGGAAATCGAATGACGGGTCGGCAAGTTCGCACCAGCGCCCCAGCGCCAGACCGTGCTGAACCTCTTCCTCGCCCCAGCGCCGGATATCGGACAGGGTTCGCTCGTCGGAGTTTTTGAACACGCGACACAGATAAGCGACGTAATCCTGGGCGTTGTATTCGACGAGGGATGCCGCTTTCACAGCCGCCAGCAAATCCGCTGTCACCGCTTTCGAATCGAAGCGGCTCCAGGGAATGTCGGAGAGCGTCCAGCCCGATTTGTAGACGGCTCCAGCCGCCATGGGACCACCTTTTACGCAGGCCAATTGGGTAAACGATTTATACCAAAGGCGGTTTCCAGCCGGAACCCTTTCTTCTGGCTGGACTTCGCCCCATATCCCCATTCTTGTAGCACTCTCCGAACGGGGCCGGGGAATGAGACGCCTTTTCACATCTGCGAAGGTGCGCAAGCTCGACCGCGTGGCGGTAGGCTATCTTGTAGCCGCCTGGGTGGTCGTACAAGCCGGGTCGATCGCGTTGCCCGCTTTCGACGCCCCGCCATGGGCCATGAAACTGCTCATCGCAGCGTCTGTGGTGGGCCTTCCCCTGGCGCTTCTGGTTGCCTGGTTCTGGCGGATCGGCGGCGAACCCGACGCCCCCGCGGACAACGCGCCGCACCCGGTTTGGGGGCGCAGCGAACTCCTGCTGGTCGGGCTGCTCGCCTTCGTCCTGGTAACCGGCGCGCTCGAATTCGCCTTCTTCTTCCGGCCGGGCGGCACGCCGTCGACCGCTACCCAACCGCCCAAGGTCTCTCAAGCCTCCATCGCGGTTCTTCCTTTCGCCAACCTCTCCGGCGATCCCGAGAAGCGCTATTTCAGCGACGGCATTGCAGACCAGCTCATCAGCGAATTGTCCAAGACGCCCGCGCTGCGCGTCGCCTCGCGCACATCGTCCTTCGCTCTGGCCGAGAAGGCCATGGACGTGAAGACACTGGGCAAAACGCTCAACGTAAAGACGGTGCTAGAAGGCAGCGTCCGGGAAGAAGCCGGACGCGTGCGCATCGCGGCCCAACTCGTGAGCGCCTCGGACGGTTTCGAAGTCTGGTCGAACACCTATGACCGCAACATGACCGACATCCTGTCGTTGCAGGACGAGATCGCCCATTCCATCACCGAAGCGCTTACGCAGCATCTTCTCGGCGCCCCCGTCGTCGAGCGCCAGCATCGCAAGCCGCACGCGATCGCACCAAACGCTTACAAGGATTTCTTGCAGGCCCAATACTTCTTCGCCCAGCGCACGCGCCCCAGCATCGAACACGCGATCGATCTCTTCGAAAAAACGACAGAGGCGGCTCCCGATTTCGCCGACGGCTATGCTGGGCTCGCCGATGCTCATGCCACGATTGCCTTCAACTTCGACGACCAAAACCATATTTCACCGGCGATTTACGCCGTGAAGCAAGCGCTGGCGCTCGATCCCGACAACATCACCGCGCTTGCGGCGCATGTGACGGTGAGCCTTGTCCAATGGAAGTGGCTGGCCGCCGCGCAGGACGTGAAACGTTTGCAGAAGCTCGGCCCCAACAGCGCGCAGGTGTGGCACAACAGTTCGATCTTCTACGCCTACATGGGATTGCCCGACCTCGCCATCGACGCCGCCAGACGCGCCGTCGAACTGGATCCGCTCGCCTTCATCGACCGTTCGAACATTGCGGTGTTCGCCATATCGCAAGGCCGTTACGAAGAAGGCGTTGCGAGCGCCCGGGAAGCGTTGGCGCTGCAGCCAGGCAATGTCGAGCCGTTGGGTGTCATGTGCGAGGTGCTTGCGGGCGCTAAGCATATTGACGAAGCCAGGAAGATTTTGACCCAGATTGCCTCGCTTTCCGACAACACCAAGCCGGGCCCAAGGGCGGCGTGTGAATTCTGGATCGCCGTGAACTCAGGCGACACGGCCGCGGCGAAAAAGGTGATC
>CAZTCU010000402.1:0-2524 GCA_964612235.1 uncultured Rhizobium sp. | reverse complement strand
TGTTCATCTCGATGAAGTAGAATTTCCCGTCTTCATAGAGAAACTCGATCGTGCCCGCGCCGAGATAACCGAGCTTGGTCAGCGCCGAGGTGACGATGCCGCCGATCTCCTCGCGCTGCGCGGAATTGAGGGCAGGCGAGGGCGCTTCTTCCCACACCTTCTGGTGCCTGCGCTGCAGCGAGCAATCGCGCTCGCCCAGATGGATGACCTTGCCGTAGGAATCCGCCAGCACCTGCACTTCGATGTGCCGCGGCTTCTCCAGATATTTTTCCATATAGACGGCGTCGTTGCCGAACGCGGATTTGGCTTCCGTGCGCGCCGTGCTCAACGCCATCGACAGTTCGGATTGGTCGCGCGCCACTTTCATCCCGCGCCCGCCGCCGCCCGCCGCCGCCTTGATGAGAACGGGATAACCCATCTCGTTGGCAAGCTTCATGGCCTCGCCGTCGTCGGTGACCGCGCCGTCGGAGCCCGGCACGGTCGGGATGCCAAGCTTTTTCACAGCCTGCTTGGCCGCGATCTTGTCGCCCATCAGGCGGATGTGTTCCGGCTCCGGCCCGATGAAGATGAGGCCGTGTTCCTTCACGATCTCCGCGAAGTGCGCGTTCTCCGAAAGAAAGCCGTAGCCCGGATGAATCGCCTCCGCGCCGGTTATCTCGCACGCCGCGATGATCGCGGGCATGTTGAGATAGGATTGCGCAGCCGGCGGCGGCCCCACGCACACGCTTTCGTCGGCAAGCCTGACATGCATGGCGTCGGCATCGGCGGTGGAATGGATCGCGACCGTCGCGATGCCCATTTCCTTGCAGGCGCGGTTGATGCGCAGCGCGATCTCGCCGCGATTGGCGATGAGAACCTTGTCGAACATCAGTTGATGACGAGAAGCGTCTGGCCGAACTCGACCGGTTGCGCGTCGCTGATGCAGATTTCGGTGATGGTGCCCGAGCGCGGCGCAAGGATCGGGTTCATTGTCTTCATCGCCTCGACGATCATCAGCGTGTCGCCTTCCTTCACCGTGCTGCCCACTTTCACGAAGGGCGGCTTGCCCGGTTCCGGCGCGAGATAAACGGTGCCCACCATCGGCGAAGGCACAGCGCCTGCGGGCGGGCCCTTGGGCGCTTCGGTTGCGGGCGCGGCGGTAGCAGCAGCGGGTGCTGCCGCAACACCGGCATGGCCCACAACCGTCGTCACCGCGCGCGACACGCGCAGGCGCACGCCGTTCTGTTCGACTTCGATCTCGGTCAGGCCCGTTTCTGCCAGAAGCACGGCAAGTTCGCGGATCGTTTCCGCCGTGTCGCCGCCGTCTTCCGGTTTCTTCGGACTCATACGCGCCTTGATCTCTTTCATGTTCATTCGGAGCTAGCCTTTGACGAGTTTGGAAATCGCATCGACCGCCGCGATGTACCCTTGCGCGCCCAATCCGCAGATCACGCCATTGGCAACGCGGCTGACATAGGAGTGGTGCCGGAACGGCTCGCGCGCGGCGGGATTGGACAGGTGCACCTCGATCAGCGGTTTGTCGAGCGCCTTCAGCGCATCGTAGAGCGCGACCGAAGTGTGCGTGAACGCCGCGCCGTTCAGGATCACGCCGCAAGCCTTCTTGCGCGCCTCCTGCACCCAGTCGATCAGTTCGCCTTCATGGTTGGTCTGGCGAAAGACCACCGAAAACCCGTGCGTCCCCGCCCGCGCGGCCACCATCTTGCCGATTTCGGCCAGGGTCGTGCGGCCATAAATCTCCGGCTCGCGCTCCCCCAGAAGGTTGAGGGTGGGGCCGTTGAGAACATATATGGGTAGGGAAGCCTGTTGTTTGGATTGAGCTTTTTTGGCCACGGGAACCCCGGCAGATCGGCGATTCGGGCTTTATAATGGGGTCCACGGATAAGAGAAACCTTATGTCCTTCGATATCACCCTGAACGGCGAGACCCGCCGCATCGACAAGATTGTCAGTGTGCGCGCCCTTTTGGCCTCGCTCGGCCTCGACCCGGCCAAAATCGCGGTCGAACGCAATCTGGAGATCGTGCCGCGCTCGCTCTATGGAGAGGTGATGGTAGGCGAGGGCGACAGGTTGGAGATCGTGCATTTCATCGGCGGCGGCAACGGCGCGCGCGAAGACAAGCCGCTCGTCATCGCGGGCAAGACTTATAATTCGCGCCTCATCATCGGCACCGGCAAATACAAGACGTATGAGGAGAACGCGCGCGCGCTCGAAGCGAGCGGCGCGGAAATGGTCACCGTCGCCGTGCGCCGCGTGAACCTCACCGATCCGAACCAGCCCAAGCTGATCGATTTCATCGACCCGAAGAAATACACTTACCTTCCCAACACCGCAGGCTGCTTCACCGGCGAGGATGCCGTGCGCACCTTGCGCCTCGCGCGCGAGGCGGGAGGCTGGTCGCTCGTGAAGCTCGAAGTGCTGGGCGACAAGAAAACGCTTTATCCGAACATGATCGAAACGCTGCGCGCCACCGAACTCCTCATCAAGGAGAATTTCCAGGTGATGGTCTATTGCAGCGACGATCCCTT
>CAZTCU010000401.1:0-2526 GCA_964612235.1 uncultured Rhizobium sp. | reverse complement strand
CACCCGTCGTCGTGCCGATGCACGACGCCGACCTCCCCGGAACGGGGAGGTGAGAAAACTATCCCGCGATTTCTTTTCTTACGATCTTCGTGCCGTCGACCATGGCTTTTAGTTTTCCGAACGCGACCTCGCGTGAAAGATATTTCATGCCGCAATCCGGCGCGATCATCAGGCGGTCTGGGGTGGTGTGTTTCAGGGCTTCGCGGATGCGGGCGGCCACCGTTTCCGGCGTTTCGACGGTGAGGTTGTTCAGGTCGATCACGCCGAACATGATCGTCTTGTGCGGCAGGTCGCGCAGGATCGTCGGGTCGAGGCGTGGCTGGGCGGCTTCGATGGAGATGATGTCGGCGGCGCAATCGTCCAACTCGGCGAGGAAGGAATAGCCGTTGGGCTTGGCGGCGCCCTTATGGACATGGGCGTAGCCGAAACAGACGTGCAGCGCCGTGCGGCCTTTCACGCCTTCCAGCGCCCTGTTGATTGCCTTCACGGCATATTTGCGCGCGGCTTCGGGGCGGGCCTGCACGTAAGGCTCGTCGAGCTGGACGATGCTCACGCCCGCCGCGAACAGATCCTTGAGTTCGGCGTTGACGGCCTCGGCATAATCCATCGCGAGCGCTTCGTCGCTCGCGTAGTGATCGTTCTGCGCCTGCTGCGTCATGGTGAAGGGGCCGGGCAGGGTGATCTTGATCGGCTTGTCGGTGGTGCGCTTCAGAAGCGCCACGTCCTGCGCCTCGATGGGGCCGATGCGGCGGATCGCGCCCGCCACGCGCGGAACGGGATTGGCGGCGCCCGTGCGGTCGATTGCCGTGCCGGGCTTCTCGATGTCGATGCCGCTCAGCGCAGTTGCCAGCCGGTTGGAATAGCTTTCGCGGCGCATCTCGCCGTCGCCCACGATGTCGATTCCGGCGCGCTCCTGGTCGTGGATGGCGATGACGGTGGCATCATCCTGTGCCGCCTGCAGCAGATCTTCGCCCACCCGCCACAGTTCGCGCGCGCGTATGCGCGGCGGCAGGCGTTCTTTCAGCTTTTCGCGATCGATCAGCCAGTCGGGCTGGGGATAACTTCCGACGATTGTCGTCGGCATCAGGGGAAGCGCTGTCACGGGCCGTCCGTAAAATAATTAGATTGCTATCTAACAGGATGATGTAGGGGCGGCAAGGACTTAGGGCGAGGTTTGCGTTTTGGGCGAGGTCGCCCTATGCCTCTGCCCAAGCAATGGGGAAACGAAGCAGATGGCGGCCAAGAAAGCCCCCGAACAGAACGCGCATTTCTATGACAACCCGATGAATAGCATTGGGTATCTCACGCGCATTACTTTTCGTTCCTTTTCGCGGAACCTCGAACGGATGACGCTGGAATTTGGCGTGTCTGCCGGGCAGTGGCCGTTCCTGCGCGCTTTGTGGAACGAGGAAGGCATGACCCAGCGCGAGCTTTCGCGCCGCGTTTCCATGCGCGAACCCACAACGGTGACGGCGCTGAACGGCATGGAACGGGCGGGCTTCATCAAGCGCGTGCCGAGCAAGGAAGATCGGCGCAAGGTGCACATCTTCCTCACCGCCAAGGGGCGGCGGCTGCGCGACAAATTGATTCCCTGCGTGTCGGAAGTAAACGCCATCGCGGCGCGCGATCTCGATCCCGCGGACATTGCGACGTTGCGGCGCGTGCTCTTGAAGATGAGCGACAATCTCGCGCGGGAAGAGGCGACATATCTCAAATCCCATGCGGGCGTGGCGTTGCCGATGGGATCGGAAACGCCTTAAAGCGGGAAGACCAGCGAGTTCTTGATCGAGGCGGCGTCGCAGATCGATATCTTTTCCTTGAATTTGAGCGCGCCGCCCTCGCGCACCACCACGTCTTTGTAGCGGCCCGCGGCGAAGCTGGTTGTCGGCTGGCCTTCGATGGTTTCGAAGACAGCGAAATTGGCGGCGACGTTCCAGGCATCGCCTTGCGGCGCGGCCGAGAACCCCGAGATCAGATGGCGGTAGCGGCGGGGGATGGTCATCGACAGATTTTCGATGGCGTAGACGCGGTCTTCGATGGCGCCCCGCGAGTCGCACGACATGAGCGCAAGCTGCCAGCCGCGCGCGAGGTTTTCGCGGGTGACGATCTTGTAGGTCGCGTCTTCGACGAACAATGCGGGCCATTGCGACAGCGGGCCTTCGTCGATGAGATCGGCATAGCGCGTGTAGAGCGCCTGGATTTCCAGCATCATGTCCACGCTCACAGGCCCATGACCTCGCGATAATAGCCGTAGAAGGCGCGGATCGCCGTTTCGGTGACGATGTGGTCGTGGTCTTCGGTGCCGCGCCCGCCCATTTCCACGACCGCCGCGCGTTCGGTATCGACATGGATGCCGCGCTGGGCAAGCTCCATCACCTCGCTGTCGTCGAGCGAAACGAAACCGGCCGGGCCCATGAGATTGGCGTGACGCAGGCGGCGGGCCTGCATCGCTTCGTCATCGTCCGCATAGCCGAAGAACGTCCAGTTGAGATCGAACGCATCGGGGCCCGCGGGCACGATCTGGCG
>CAZTCU010000400.1:0-2542 GCA_964612235.1 uncultured Rhizobium sp. | reverse complement strand
GCAACCCGAACGAGGAATTCCGCATCCTGTTCCTCGACCGCAAGAACATCCTGATTGCCGACGAAGTGCAGAACAAAGGCACTGTCGACCACACCCCCGTCTATCCGCGCGAAATCGTCAAACGCGCGCTGGAACTGGGCGCCTCCGCAATCATCTTGGTGCACAACCATCCCAGCGGCGATCCAACCCCGTCCCGCGCCGACATCGAAATGACCCGCCAGATCACGGACGCTGCCAAAGCCCTGCATGTCGCCGTTCACGACCACATTGTGATCGGCCGCAGCGGCCACGCGAGCTTCAAAGCCCTGGGCCTGATGTAACCGCGCCTCCGCCTCAAACGAATATAAGGCGGATGAACGATAATTTTTCGCGCGGGTTTTACGCCCTTCCCCTTCGCCTGATCGTCGGTTACGGCTTCATGGAGCATGGCCTTGCCAAGCTTCTGCGCGGGCCCGATCACTTCACAAACATTCTTCACGCTATCGGAATGCCGATGGCTTCGATGTTCGCTTGGCTCACGATCCTTGTCGAAATCTTCGGCGGTCTTGCCGTGCTGCTCGGCCTTCTTATTCCGCTCGCCAGCATTCCGATGATCGTCGTCCTGCTGGTCGCGATTTTCACCGTGCATCTTCCCAACGGCTTCAGTTCCATAAAATTGCAGGCGGTGGATGCGGCCGGCGCTCATTTCGGACAGCCGGGCTATGAAACCGACCTTCTCTATCTCGCAGCCCTTGTGGCTCTGGTGCTCGGCGGTTCCGGCCCGCTGTCCGTGGACAGGCTGATTTTCCGGCACTTTTCCTTGCGTTACCGGCGGGAATGACAAAGCCGGGCACGGGGGATAAAACACCCCCATGCTGAAACTCTCCGATAAAGCCCTTCTGCGCGCCGACGCCTATGTGAACGGCGCGTGGACGAATGCGCGGTCCAACGCGCGCTTCCCCGTCACCAATCCCGCGACCGGCGAAACCATCGCCGAAGTCGCAAATCTCGATGCGGGCGATACGCGCGCGGCCATCGAAGCCGCACACGAAGCCCTGCCCGCCTGGCGCGCGAAGACCGCGAAGGAACGCGCCGTCCTGATGCGCAAATGGTTCGAACTGATCATGGGAGCCCAGGAAGACCTGGCGCAGATCATGACCGCCGAACAGGGAAAGCCGCTCGCCGAAACGCGCGGCGAAGTCGCCTATGGCGCATCCTTCATCGAATGGTTCGCCGAAGAGGGAAAGCGCGTTTATGGCGATGTGATCCCCACCAATCTTCCCAACCGCCGCATCATCGTGACCAAGGAACCCATCGGCGTCGTCGCTTCCATCACGCCATGGAATTTTCCCAACGCGATGATCACGCGGAAATGCGCGCCCGCGCTCGCCGCCGGCTGCACCTTCCTCATCAAGCCGGCGGGCGAAACGCCGCTGTCGGCCACCGCACTCGCCGAACTCGCGCACCGCGCGGGCATTCCCAAGGGGGTGTTCAACGTCATCACGTCGGAGAAAGCGGCCGAAGTGGGCCTTGAACTCACGCAGAACCCGCTGATCCGCAAATTCTCCTTCACCGGCTCCACGCCCGTCGGCAAGAAGCTGATGGCGCAATGCGCGACCACGGTGAAAAAGGTCTCGCTCGAACTCGGCGGCAACGCGCCGTTCATCGTGTTCGACGACGCCGACCTCGACGCGGCGGTCGAAGGCGCGATGGCCTCCAAATACCGCAACATGGGCCAGACCTGCGTTTGTGCGAACCGCCTGCTGGTGCAGGACAAGGTCTACGATGCCTTCGCGAAGAAACTCGAAGCCCGCGTGCGCCAGATGAAAGTCGGCAACGGCGCCGAAGATGGCGTCACGCAAGGCCCGCTCATCAACATGGATGCGGTCGAAAAGGTCGAGAAACTGATCGCGGACGGCGTGGCGAAAGGCGCCAGGATCGCCATCGGCGGCAAGCGCCATCAACTGGGCGGCACGTTCTTCGAACCCACCGTGATCGAAAACGCCACACCGCAAATGGAATTTGCCCGCGAAGAGATTTTCGGCCCCGTCGCCACCCTTTTCCGCTTCAAGGACGAAGCCGAAGCCATCGCCATGGCCAACGACACCGAATATGGCCTCGCGGCCTATTTCTATGCCCGCGACATCGGCCGCATCTGGCGCGTCGCCGAGGCTTTGGAGTACGGCATCATCGGCATCAACGAGGGCATCATCTCCACCGAGGTCGCGCCCTTCGGCGGCATGAAGGAATCGGGTATAGGCCGCGAAGGCTCCAAATACGGCATCGAGGATTTCCTCGAAATCAAATACCTCGCTCTTGGTGGATTGGGAAAATAGCTGAATGATTCCGCGTTACGCACGCCCCGAAATGACGGCGATCTGGTCGCCGGAAACGAAATTCCGCATCTGGTTCGAAATCGAAGCCCACGCCGCCGACGCGCTGGCCGAACTGGGCGTGATTCCGAAAGACGCCGCGCAAAAAGTCTGGGACATGGGGTCGAAGGCGAATTTCGACGTCGCCCGCATCGACGAGATCGAGCGCGAGGTGAAGCACGACGTCATCG
>CAZTCU010000399.1:0-2562 GCA_964612235.1 uncultured Rhizobium sp. | reverse complement strand
CGGCGCCCAATAGCGTCACCATCATGGTGCTGTTGATGAAGCGTGCGCCCGCGCGTTGGCGGCGTTTCGTGTCCTCGTCGCCGTAGAGCTGATTGGTGAAGGAGATCGCGCGCATGCGGATTTTTTCGCGCTGGGCTTCGGGCATGTCGCGCAATCTCTTGTAGAACGTCTTCGGACCGAGGAAGAAACCCGCGTTCAGCAATGCGCCGTCGACTTCGCGCTTGATCACGCCTTCTTCTATCAGTTGCAGGAAGGCGGAGACGAGCATTTCGCTCAGGCCATGAAGACCGGTGTCGAACGGTGCGAGATGGCCGGCGGCGGACGGATCGAGGGCAGCGAGGGCTTTGCGGAAGGTTTCGTTGTCGCGATGGCGCAGGATCAGGGCATGGGCAACCGCATCGCCATCCTTGCCGATGCCGATCTGCAACGTGCCGCCATCGGGCACAAGCCGCGCGGTGTGCAGGCCAATGGCGTATTCGGCGGTACCGCTGGGTTCGTGCGGCGGGGCAAACAGGGGAAAGTCCGTGGACGGATCATCGAGGATGAAATCGAAATCCTCCACCGGAAGGTCGCCCTCGCCGGGCATGAAGGGGAGTTCGGAATTGACCTGCGCGGTCACAAGGAAGTTCGCCCTGCCCTCCGCGCGGGCCTTGAACAGATCGAGCGTGATGTCGGTGTTGCCGGATAGGCTGTAGCGGTTGTCGCGTTTCGCCACCAGTTGCGCGATGACGTTCACGCCGCGGTCGATCAGATAGCGCGAGGCGTGGGTGTAGTTGGCCGAGATGTAGCTTTGCTGGGCGTGCGGGACGCCGAGCCATTGTCCGGCGAGGAAGAAGAATTCGTTGACCTCGATGTTCGGCGGCAACGTGCCCGCGCGCAACGCCTTTGCGTAAGCCAGTTCGGGCCAGCCGCCGAACAGCCTTTCGATCACCGGTTCCAGGAAGCGGCGTTCGAGCACGTTCTTGTAGCGCGGCTTCTCCAGCGTGAGCGCGGTGAAGATGGTGAGCTTGATCGACGGGTCGGCGGCGGCGCGCGCGAACAGCGCGTTGGCGATGTGCGGCGCCTTGCCGAGGCCGAGCGGCAGGCCGAGCACGATTGTCTTGCCGACTTTGGCGACGATCGCGTCCGCGATCTCGTTCGCGTCGGCGGCGATGTGCGCTCTGCCTGTCATGCGGTCAGGTCGCGCCCAGTTTTGCTTCGGACGTGCCGAACAGGCCTTTGCCGGGAACGTGATTGATTTCGAGGCGGATGCCGTCCGGGTCTTCGAACAATACCGAGTAATAGCCGGGCGCCCAGAAATCTTCCTGCGGGCCGTGCACGATGGCGGCGCCGATGGTTTTCAGGAACTCGTAGGCTTCATCGATGTCGGCGCGTTCGCGGGCGCGGAAGCAGACGTGATGCAATCCGGCGCGCTTCTGTTCGAAGCGTTCGCCTTCGTGTTTGGCGTCCGCCGCCATGATGCCGACGGCGGTGCGGCCGCCCACGCAATAGAAATTGCCGTCGGTGTCGAGCACCACGCGCAATCCCAGAAACGGCAACAGCTTGCCGTAGAACTCGCGCGCACGCGCGAAATTGCCGACCGTCAGATAGACGTGCGCAATGCCGTTGATTTCCATGGCCCCCTCGCCTTCTCGCGACGAGGTGAAGTCTGCCGCAAGGCGCTTACAAATAAAAGCGCGCAGCGAACTGGAATTGATTGTCGATCTGGTGCGGCGACACACCCAGGATCGTGCGCTGGGCGCGGGTGGAATTGACACTCAGGAATTCGCCGGTCAGCCGCAGCCATTCTTCCGGCAGCCATGACGCGGCCAGCGTGAAGGCATGGCCGTCCTCGCTTTGGTTGCTGGGGCCGAACGGCGTTTCGGTGCGCGTCTGGAACACGTCGGCGCGCGCGGCCAGACGCCATTCGTCGCGTTCCCAGCCGATCAGGGCGTAAGCGGCCTTGAAATCGGTCTCGACTTCGAAATCCTGGAATGGCTCGACGGAGGTGTAGCCGTTCATGCCCTGCATCAGAAGCGTGAACTCGCCGTAACGCGTGCGCAAGCCGCCGCTCCAGAAATGCGTTTCCCAGGCATATTGCTCGCCCATTTCGCGATCCGGCTCTCCGCGATTGTCGTAGCGCGTCACGTCGATGCGGCCGATGCCGGTTTCTTCCCACGAGGCCTGGGCATACCAGCCGATGCGATGGTCGATCTCGGCGAATAGCTGCGCCTGATAGGGTATGGGTTCGTGGAACAAGATCGCTATCGCGTCGGGTTCGCGGCTGTGCTCCAGAAGGCCGGTGGGCCTGTCGTCGAATATCCAGCCGCGATGGGCGATCATCACGCCCGCCGGATCGTTGAAGCCGAACAGCGCGCCGGTGACACTTAACGTGCGCGCGTCATCGCGCCATTCCGCCTTGCCTTCGGCCCCTATGGTGCGCAACTCGTCGCCGATCCAGGAATTGATCGCCGACGGCGTAAGCGTCCAATAGCTGGTCCATCCGATTTCGGTGTTTTCGAGCGAAATGGCCGGGAAGAAGGCGCCCGCCTTCACCGACCAGCGCCGATGATTTGTCGAAAC
>CAZTCU010000398.1:0-2575 GCA_964612235.1 uncultured Rhizobium sp. | reverse complement strand
CCCTTTCGGTCTGCTCCCCGCGCTACTCCTCACCCGAAGGGTGCTCGTGGGTTGTCTCGTCTATCGCGTCGGCGGCAAGGGGATGCGCAAAAACTCGAAATCGCGCAATGTCGGTTTCATCGCGGCCGCTGAAAGCGACGGCAATAACAGACGCTCAGGGCTTATAACCTTCCTTGAGACAATCGTATTGCCAGGCAAAATCGAATCTTTGCTGCGAAACAGGATGCGCCCCCAAATCCGCTTCAACAAAAGGTTCGGCGGTTCCATCGATGTAAACAATGAAGCGCGCGGTTCTCTTTAACTGGGCGTAGCCGGTTTTTACGGTGACGTATCCGCAAGTCTGTCCCGTCGTACTGTTGCCGGTGACCTGAACCCTCGAGAATTCGGCAGCGGGATAATTGACCTCTATCTGCACTTTCTCTTCCGCGTTTGTTATCGCCTGCGCTCGCCAATCCTGTCCGTTGCAGGCGACAAGGCTCAAGCATCCGCCGATCAGAAGAAATTTGGTTCCCAATATTCCTGTCCGCCGGTTTCCCAAGCGCTTCCGTTCAGAACCGCTGCGAGAACCTGATCGCCACGGTGCGCGGGCGGCTGGGTACGATGTAGGGCTGGTGGCCGCAGATCTGCGTGGTGCATTCGGCGTAGATCGCGCGTTGCGCGCGTTCGTCGAACGCATTCTGCAGCATCAGGTCGGCGGACCAGTTTTCCCTGTCCACGCCCAACGCGAAATCGAAAATCGCGTAAGGCGCTTCGCGGAAGCGAACGGGCACGATGGTGGCGCCGGGAAGCGGAATATTGTTGGCGTCTGTGGCCAGTTCCGTCGGATCGGGCGCGTTGAGCCGCAGGTCGGAAAAGCTCTCGGTCTGGAAGTTCACCGCGCCCTGAATGTGGCCCAGCAAGCCCTCATCCAGTTCGCGCTCGTAACGCGCCGTGGCGTTCGCCTTGAAGCGCGGCGTGCCGGGCAGCATCGTGCCCTTCGGCGCTTGCGGCCCGTAAGGATCGAGCGGGCCGGGGCACACGGTGACGTTCTCGTTGTCCACCGAAAATCCGCAGAAATCCTCGCTCAGCGTCGCGTGGGTATAAGCCATGCCGCCGGTGATGGTCAGTCCGGGTGCCGCCAGCCAGTTCACATCCGCTTCGAAGCCGCTGATGCGGGCCGACGCCGCGTTGTGGATTTCGGTGAACGAATTCAGCCCCAGGAACGAGAACTGGAAGTTCTTCCATTCGTCGAGATAGAAATCGCCGTTGAAGCGCAAGGTGTCGTCGAACCACGACGTCTTCCAGCCGATTTCATAATTGATGAGCGTATCGGGTTGGTAGGGAGGAACCGTGCCGCGCCGGTTGACGCCGCCCGGACGGAAGCCGGTGGACCACGTCGCGTAGAGCATTTTTCCGTCGTCGAGCTTGTAGCTCAGGTTCCACTTATAGGTCGTGCCATGCTTCGAAACGCTCTTGTCGAGGTTGGAGCAGGGGGCAAGGAAAAAAGTGGGGCCCGGTACGACCAAGGGATTGTCGGGATCGAATCCTGGGCATTGCGATGCGCCGGTGGACCCGCTGAAATTGGAACCAAATCCGAAGAATCCGTACATCGAGTTGTCGGAGATGAAGTAGCGCAATCCGCCGGTCAGCGTGAGATCGGGCAGGATATCGAACGAAGCCTCGCCGAACGCCGCGTAATCCCTGTCGATACGTTCCTGTTCGGTAAGCCAGATCGTACCGGGAAGTCCGTTGACGGAATATTGGGCTCCCAATCCGTTGATGAGATAGTCCTGCTGAATGAAGTGCGATTGCCGCTCGTAGAACAATCCCGCCACGGCACGCAGCCGGTAATCCTGCGGAGTGGAGACGCGCAATTCGTGGCTCCACTTTGTGAAGTGGTCGTAATTGTTTTGATACTGCGTCGGATCGGCGACGGGGCTGTAGTTGTTGTCGACCCAGGATGAGCCGTATTGGTGCAGCGTGTCGTACCAGAACGTATAATCCGAATAGTCCAGCGCCGCCTTCACCGTACGGTCCATATAGCCGCCGGAATAAACGAGATCGAGATTGGCGATCTTGCCCTGAACGGTCAAAGACGCCTGATACCAACGGTCATGCGCCCATTCCGGCTTGTAATGCATGACCTCAAGGTCGCCCACGCTCGGATCGAAGGCGAACACGCCGTTTGAATTCGCGACCTGTCCGATAAACGCCGGCATGATCGTCCAGTTCTCGTCGAGATCGATCTTCAGCTCGGCCCGGCCGCCGAAATTCTCGACCGTGTTGTAGTCGTCGCGTGCGATGGCCGAATTGTCGACCGTCTGGCCGAACGTCGGATAGGTGCGCGTGCCGGCCACGTTGTCGATGAAGCCGGCATCGTGCTCCTGATAGGCGACGAGCCGCACGGCGATGTTGTCCTGCAGCGGAATATTGACGAAGCCTTCGACCGTGTCGCCGAATCCGCCGTTGTCGATCTTGTTGGCTTCGATGTCGTATCCCGCTTCGAATTTGGAAGCGTCCGGCTTGTTCGTGATGATGCGCACGGTGCCGGCCTGCGAGCTTGCGCCATACAGCGTGCCCTGCGGGCCCGCCAGCG
>CAZTCU010000397.1:0-2576 GCA_964612235.1 uncultured Rhizobium sp. | reverse complement strand
CGGCTATTCGCAGCACGCCGGCATCGTCATCGTCGCCGATGGCACTGACGATGCCGCCCGCCGCTTGGAGCGCGTGCTGTGGAACGACCCCGCCACCGGCGTCATGCGCCATGCCGATGCGGGCTATGAGATCGCGCGCGAAGCCGCCCGCGAGCACCACCTCAACCTGCCGTCGCTGGAGCCCTATATATAAGTGTGAGGTTCCCGCCCCCGCGCAACAAAATTTCTTCCCTCCCTTTTCCGTCCCGCCTTCGTCTCATGGACAAGGGTCGTAAAGCTGTAACCTTCCGGGGACGGGAAGCTGAAGGCCGATGGCCGATACGCCGGACAACAATCGTGACATCGCAAACGCGCAAGGGCGCGCGTCCGTGAACTTGCGCGAGGTCAAGGAATGGTTCGTCCGGGAAGTTCTGCCGCTGGAGAGCGCGTTGATCCACTTCCTGCATCACAACTGGCGCAACCAGGCCGATATCGATGACCTGCTGCAGGAAGTTTATATGCGGCTCACGGCGGCCGCGCAGAAGGAAATCCCCGCGCAGACCAAGGCGTTCGTTTTCTCCACCGCGCGCAATCTCTTGATCGACCGCGTGCGCCGCGAACAGGTGGTGCCCATAGAAGCCGTTGCCGATCTCGACGCGCTGGGTGTCGCCATTGACGAGCCGGGGCCGGATCGCAGCGTGATGGCGCGCGATGAATTGCGCCGCGTGCAGGCCGCGTTGGATCGTCTTCCGCCGCGTGCGCGCGAGGCGTTATTGCTGCGCCGCGTCGATGGGCTTTCGCGCGCCGAAATCGCGCAACGCATGGGCATCGGCGAGGGCACCGTGAAGGAATATCTGTCCGAAAGCGTCTGCGCCTTGGCCGACATGCTTTACGGCGAAACCGATATCGCGCGGAGACGGCCATGAGCGAGAAAAAGGTCCCGCCCGCCGATGTGGCGCGCGCCGATGCGGCCTCGCGCCTGTTGGATCGCCAGCTTTCCGAAGAATGGAAGGAAGAGGACGAAACCCAACTCGAAAACTGGATGGATGAATCGCTTGCCCATCGCGTCGCTTATTGGCGGCTCGAAGCGGCATGGGAACAGACCGACCGCCTGGCCGCGCTGCGCCGCCCGATGCGCGAAACGCCTGCGCAAACCGCACCCACGCGGAATTGGCCGTTCTTCGCGCGCATCGCCGCCGCCGTGGTGGTTGTCGGCGCGCTCGGCGCGGGTGCTGCGTTCTACGCGGCCGAACCCGCCGCCAAAACCTACGCCACCGAAATCGGCGGCCGCGAAACGATCACCTTGCGTGACGGATCGCAGATCGAACTCAACACGGATTCGTCCGTGCGCGTGGCGCTGTCGAACGGTGAACGCAAGGTCTGGCTCGACAAGGGCGAGGCGTTCTTCCAGGTCCGCCACAACGCGAAGCGCCCATTCGTGGTGATCGCCAGCGGTCACCGCATTGTCGACATCGGCACCAAATTCACCGTGCGCCGCGAAGCGCGCGGCTTGAGCATCGCCGTCACCGAAGGCAAGGTGAAACTCGAAAGCAGCGACGCGAAGCTGAAGCCCACGCTGCTTACGGCGGGGCAGGTGGCATTGGCCGATGCGAATTCCGTTTCCATCGCCAAGAAGCCGGTCGAAGAATTGTCGACCGAACTCAAATGGCGCAACGGTCTCGTCGAATTCCGTTACTCCACGCTTGCCGAAGCGGCCAAGGAGTTCAACCGCTACAACCGCAACAAGCTCGTCATCGCAGATGCGCAAGCCGCCAAGCTGACGGTGGTGGGCACGTTCGGCACCAACGATGTCGATGCGTTCGTGCGCCTGGCGCAGCGCGTGTTCGGCCTGCATGTCGTTCAACACGAAGACGAAACGGTGATTTCACGTTGATATTCCGCTGGCCCTGAGCGGCCGGCGAAGAGGGGGAAGATGTTCCAGCTTAAACCGACCTTCAAATCGTCGCTCGCCGCATCGGCTTGCATCATGGCGCTCACCGCGTCCGCCCGTGCCGAGACGTTCGACATTCCCGGCGGCGATCTTGCGACCGCGCTCAACCGTTACACCCTGCAAAGCGGCGTGGCCGTGTTCGTCTCGGGCGATGTCGTGCGCGGCGCGCAAACGCACGGGGTGAAGGGCAACCTCACCGCGGATTCGGCGCTGATAAAGCTCCTTTCGGGCACGGGTTTCAGCGTGCAGCGCGATCCTTCCGGCGCCGTCGCCATCGTGCCCGGCCGCTCGTCGCAGCTCGACGTTTCGAATTTCCAGTTGGCGCAGGCCGCACCGCCGCCGCGTGCGTCGGTCGAAACCGTCACCGTCACCTCGTCGAAACTGGGCGGCGCGGATGTGCAGTCGATCCCGATCGCCATCACGGCGCTGTCGCAGGAACAACTGACCGCCACACAGACGGCAGGCGGCCCGGATCTTGTGAAACAGGTTCCGAACCTGACCTTCACCAAAACCAACTTCACCGGCTATTCCATCCAGGTGCGCGGCATCGGCACGCAAGCTATCTCGGTCGCCACCGATCCCGCCGTGGCCGTCGCGTTCAACGACACGCCCTTCATCCGCAATCACTTCTTCGAACAGGAATTCT
>CAZTCU010000396.1:0-2586 GCA_964612235.1 uncultured Rhizobium sp. | reverse complement strand
GCTATTGAAGCCAATTTGATGCAGCGAGGGTTACTTCACAGCGCACTGCCCTCGGTCACTAATCGGGTAGCGCAGCCGTTTTGCCCCAAGCATTGGCAATGGAAACCGGTTGAGTGCGCAAAGGCAATATAACTGTCCTCGCCACGAAAATTGCGGTCCGCTCTGCCAGCGCCAATCTCAGCAATTTTATTGCACGTGCTGCCCGTAAAGCTCTCTCACAAAAAAAGCGATTTCCGACCCAACGTAGACACGATCTGATGTGTCTTACTTTGTGAAGAGCCTGGGCCGAGAGACGCATGGCTGGCCGGGGATGACGGATACATCGAGAACCAACCGTGGGGATGGCGTCGGCGCGACGATGGCTGAACGCCTGAAGGATTTGCACGTCTGGTTTCTTCGCGAGGTTTTGCCTTTGGAAGCGGTGCTGACCCAGTACCTTCGCAACAACTGGCGCAATCGGGCGGAAGTGGCCGATCTGCTGCAAGATGTTTATGTGCGGGTCTACGAAGCGGCAAGGGAACAGAAGCCTGTTTCCACGAAATCGTTCGTCTTCACAACGGCGCGCAACCTTCTGCTAAACCGCATCCGGCACGACAAGGTCATCCCCATCGAAACTGTGGACGATCTGGACGCGCTTGGCTTGGCCGCAGATGCACCAAGCCCTGAAACACAATCCGCGGCCCGCGAGGAATTGCGGCGCGTGCAGGCCGCACTGGAACGCATTCCCGACCGTTCGCGCGAAGCCTTCATCCTTTATTATATCGAAGGCCTTTCGCAGGGCGAAATTGCGCTGCGTATGAACATCGCCGAGGGCACTGTTCGCTGGCACCTGAAGACGGGCCTTGAGGCACTCGCCGACCAACTGTTCGGCGAAATTCCCAACAGGCAGGCAAAGCCATGACCGGGCCGGACGTTGAAAGCGGAATCGACGCCCTTTCGCTTCGTTCGGAAGCGAGCGAATGGGTTTTGAAACGTCAGCTTTCGATTGCTTGGTCGGACACTGACCAGGCCGAACTTGACGGATGGCTGGAGCAATCGCCTGCAAACCGCATTGCCTATTGGCGTATGGAAGCGGCGTGGAATCAGGCGGGACGTCTTAGCGCCCTCCGCAAAACCCCCGCGACGTCCGCTGCCCAAAGTGTTCGCAAAAGCCGTGGAAAAATCCTTGGCGCGGTCGCTGCGGCGATTGCCATTGCCGTCGTCGGCGCCTTGTCGATCCCAGGCGCGAAGCACTCTCTAGGCAAAACTTATAGCACGCCCATTGGCGGTCGCCTGACACTCGCCTTGAAAGACGGCTCGCAAATTGAGCTGAACACCGATACGACCTTGCGTATCCTGGCCGGCGATGCGCGCCATGTGACCCTTGAAAAAGGCGAGGCCTATTTTCAGATACACCACGACGAAGCTCATCCGTTCGAAGTCGCGGTGGGTGGGAACCGGGTCGTCGACCTTGGTACCAAATTTTCCATCCGCGCGAGTGCTGACCGCACAGAAGTTGCGCTGATCGAAGGAAGCGCAAAGGTCGAATCCGAAAATCCGGCCGAGAGCACAAACGCCGTCATTCTCAAACCAGGTGACGTCGCGGTGGCGACGGCCGATTCGCTGGCTGTGTCCCGCAAGCCAGAAGCGGCACTCGCGGACCAACTTGCCTGGCGCAGCGACATGTTGGCGTTCAAATACGCAACGCTCGCCGAGGCCGCTGCCGAGTTCAACCGCTACAACCAAACCAAGATCGTCATCGCGGATCCACGTATCGCCGGGCTCACCATCTACGGAAATTTTCCGACGCGTGACGTCGCAGGCTTCGCGGACGCAGCCCAAGTGTCGCTCAAACTTCATGTCGAAAACCGCAAAGGCGAAATCGTCATCACCCGGTAAGGGAAAATTCTCACGGACTAGTCCGGCGTCTGCCGCGAGGGGGGTAAATGAAACTGCTATCGTTCTGCAAATTGGCTCTGGGAACGACATCGCTCACGGCGCTGATAGCCTTCGCCGCTGCCGCAGAAAGCTTCGACATTCCGTCCGGCGATCTTTCCGCCGCACTCGATGCCTACACAAGACAAACCGGGGTTCCGCTCATCATTGCCGGCGAAGCTGTTAAAGGCGCACACACGGCAGGCGTTCGCGGCGATCTTTCGCGCGACGTGGCCCTTTCGCGAATTCTCACCGGCACCGGCTTCAACATCCGTCGCCGGCCATCCGGCGCCATCGTCGTTGTTCCTAACGATTCAGGTTCGATAGAACTTCCGCCGCTCCAACTGGCGCAAGCCACTGCATCGCCGCGAGCGACGGTCGAAACGGTGACCGTTACATCGTCGAAATTGGGCGGCGCGGATGTGCAGAGCATTCCCATTGCGATTACCGCATTGAGCCAAGAACAACTCACGGCCACGCAAACCGCGGGTGGACCGGATCTCGTGAAGCAGGTGCCGAACCTGACGTTCACCAAAACAAACTTCAGCGGCTACAGCATTCAAATCCGCGGCATTGGCACACAAGCGATTTCGGTGACTACTGATCCCGCTGTTGCCGTCGCATTGAACGACATTCCCTTCATCAGAAATCACTTCTTCGAACAGGAATTCT
>CAZTCU010000395.1:0-2601 GCA_964612235.1 uncultured Rhizobium sp. | reverse complement strand
CGGGGCTTGCGCAAGATCTGCGACGACCATGGCCTGCTTCTGATCTTTGATGAAATCCAGACCGGCGTCGGCCGCACCGGCAAACTGTTCGCGCATGAATGGAGCGGCGTGAAGCCCGATATCATGGCCATCGCCAAAGGCATCGGCGGCGGCTTTCCCATCGGGGCCTGCCTTGCAACGGCGGAAGCCGCGAAAGGCATGGTCGCGGGCACGCATGGCAGCACGTTCGGCGGCAATCCGCTCGGCATGGCCGTCGGCAGCGCCGTTCTCGACGAAGTATTGGCGCCGGGTTTCCTCGAACACGTCCGCACCGTCGGCAACTATCTCCAGCAGCAACTCACGCGCCTGATCTCCGAACATCCCCATGTGTTCGAAGATGTGCGGGGCCAGGGTCTGATGCTCGGCCTCAAGATGCGCGTGCCCAACACCGATTTCGTCGCCGCCGCGCGCAAGCACGGCGTTCTCGTGCTCGGCGCGGGCGACAATGTCGTGCGGCTGCTTCCGCCGCTCAACATCGACGAAACCCATGTGCGCGAAGCGATGGAGAAGCTCGATTCCGCCGCGCGCGATTTCGAAGCGGGAAAGGCGTCGGTAGCCGCATGAACGCCCCCGCAGGACGGGTCGGGGAAGCCAAACATTTCCTCGATCTCGCCGAATTCGATTCCGGCACGTTGCAGCATCTGGTCGCCGATGCGCGGGCCCGCAAGGAAAAGCGCAAGGGTCTGCCCAAAGGCACGCCCGACAAGGATCAGCCTTTGCAGGGTCGTGTGCTTGCGATGATCTTCGACAAGCAGTCCACCCGCACGCGCATTTCCTTCGATATCGGCATGCGCCAGCTGGGTGGCACCACGCTCATGCTGACCGGCTCGGAAATGCAGCTCGCGCGCGAGGAAACGATTGCCGACACCGCGCGCGTGCTGTCGCGTTACGTCGATGCGGTGATGATCCGCCTGCTCGACCACGAGATGGTGCAGGAGATGGCCGACAACGCCACCATCCCGATCATCAACGGCCTCACCAAGCTTTCGCATCCCTGCCAGGTGATGGCGGACGTGATGACGTTCGAGGAGCATCGCGGCTCCATCAAGGGCGCCACCATCGCGTGGAGCGGCGATTCCAACAACGTGCTCACATCGTGGGTGCACGCAGCCCCGCGTTTCGGCTTCAAGCTGCGCGTGGCCAGTCCCCGCGAATTGAGCGCGCGGCCCGCACTTCGCGAATGGGCGAAAGCGCAAGGCGCCGACGTCGTCTTCACCGAAGATCCCGAAACAGCCGTCGCGGGTGCCGATTGCGTGGTGTCCGACGCATGGGTCTCCATGGGCGATGAAGACTCGACCAAGCGTCATAATCTGCTCAAGGCCTACCAGGTGAACAGCCGCCTCATGGCGCGCGCCGCGAAAGACGCCATCTTCATGCACTGCCTCCCCGCCCATCGCGGCGAGGAAGTGACGGACGACGTGATCGACGGCCCGCAATCTGTCGTGTTCGACGAAGCCGAAAACCGCGTCCACGCCCAGAAGGCGATCCTGGCGTGGTGTCTCGGTTGAAGTTCCGTCAATCCGGCCTATATCGAGCCAATGTCCGATAAGACCGCGCCTTACACCCCCGCCCCGCCGGGCGATTTCGTGTTGCCGTTCGACTTGCCCCAGGCAGGCGTGCGCGGCCGCCTGATCCGTCTGGACCAAACCTCCGCGCGTGCCTTGAGCGCACATCTGTTGCCGGAACCTGCCGCGCGTATCGCAGGCGAAACGCTGGCACTCGCAACCATTCTCGGAAGCGTCCTGAAACTCGACGGCCGCCTCACGGTGCAGACCAAAAGCGACGGCCCGCTCGATCTCGTCACCGTCGATTACTACGGTGCGGAAGAAGACCGTCCCGCAGGCCTGCGCGGTTTCGCACGTCTCGACCGCCAGCGCTTCGACAGACTGGAGAATAAGGATTTCGTAGGTCTTGCAGGGCAGGGCGCGCTCGCCATCACCATCGAACCGCGCCGCGGCGGCAACACCTATCAGGGTATTGTCGAACTTTCGGCAGACGGCATCGCTGCCAGCGCCGAAACCTATTTCGCGCAATCCGAACAATTGCCCACGATGATCCGGATGGCCGCCGCCCCCGTCTTCACGCCCGGCCAAGCCGAACCCGAATGGCGTGCGGGCGGCATCATGCTGCAAGCCACCCCCGAACGCGCCCGCGACGACGACGAATGGGAACGCCTGTCATTGTTCCTGAAAACCGTCGAAGATCTGGAACTCGTCGACACATCGCTGTCAGGCGAAAATCTGCTGTGGCGCCTGTTCCATGAAGACGAAGTGCGCGTGCTGCCGCCGGAGCCGCTGACGTTCCGCTGCGATTGCGACACCGCGCGTATCGCCTCGGTGCTGAAATCCTATTCCGCCGAAGACCGCGCCCATCTCGCCGACCCGGATGGAATCATCCGCGCCCGCTGCGAGTTCTGCGGCAAGGTCCACGAACTGACGGAACCCACGCTCTAGCAATCCGCTTTCGAACTCGGATTGCCGATGACGTGCAGGAATTCGCGCCGCGTGCTGGGATCTTCGCGGAATGCGCCCAGCATCATCGACGTCACCATGCTGACGCCCG
>CAZTCU010000394.1:0-2637 GCA_964612235.1 uncultured Rhizobium sp. | reverse complement strand
TCTACCCGATCCCATTCCGAACTCGGCCGTCAAAGCCCCCAGCGCCCATGGTACTGCGGCTCAAGCCGCGGGAGAGTAGGTCGCTGCCAGTCCTGCTAAGGACAGAACGAACTCCGCCAACACAATTCGAAAACCCCGCGATCGAAAGATCGCGGGGTTTTTGTTTGCCCGGCGCGCTGCGCTTTACTCGTTTTGCCGCCCGGCCCAGACTTTGCTCCGGGCTGAACAAACGGGGCTGCAAATGCGCCATTTCTCAGTGATCGCCTTCGCCAGCCTTCTTCTCGCTTTCGCGCCGGCGCGTGCCGCAGAAAAACAACTTCCCGCCGATGTCCAGGCGAAGATCGCCGATGCGGTGAACGCCCAACTCAAAGCCTATGGCGGCAAAACGCCGGTGCCGGGCGCGGTGGTCGGCATCTGGGATCCGAAACTGGGTGAGATGTTTCGCGGCTTCGGTTTCGCCGATCTCGCCGCCAAACGTCCGATGGCCGTGGCCGACAAATTCCGCATCGGCAGCAACACCAAAACCTTCATCGACACGGTGATCCTGCAGCTCGCCGACGAGAAGAAGCTCTCCCTCGACGACACGCTCGACAAATTCAAGCTGCCCGTGAAGGTGCCGAACGCAAACCACATCACGCTGCGTCAACTGGGCGAGATGCGCAGCGGCATCGTCGATCTCTATTCCTCGCCCGAATTCCAGGCCTATCAGTTCAAGCCAGGCGATCCCTTCGACGTGCTGCCGTGGGTGCAGAAAGCGCTCGATCACCCGGCGCTGTTTCCACCCGGCAAGCAGTTCGACTACAGCAACACCAATTACATCCTGCTCGGCATGGTGATCGAAGCCGTCACCCGTCACAGCGCCGCTACCGAAGTCGAAAACCGCATTCTCAAACCGCATCATTTCACCAACACGAGCTATCCGGTAAGCGACGCCGGAATGCCCGATCCTTACGCGCACGGTTACACGCTCAACGCCAAAGGCGGCTGGGATGATGAGACTGTTTCGCTTCCGCCCGTCGCCACGGGTGCCGCCGGCGTGATGATCTCGGACGCGGGGGACATGCGCCGCTGGGTCAAGATGTATGTGACGGGCGCGGTCAACAGCGCCGCCGCACAGAAAGATCGGCTGTCCTGCCGCCAGACGCCGCGTCCCGGCGTGAAATTCGGCTTCGGCGTGGGCTGTTCGGCCGGCTGGTTCGGCTATACGGGCGGCATCACCGGCTACAACACATCGGCCTATTATCTGCCCGAACGCGACGTGACCATCATCGCCTTCGTCAACAGCCAGCGCGAGATCAAGGGCAAACCCGATGTTTCCGGGGCTATTTTGCGGGCGATTGCGGGTATTCTCTATCCCAAAAATTTGCCGCAATAGGACGCTTGAGTTCTGAGCGCTTTTTCCGGATTCGGCCCTGATGCATCACAATAGACGCGCATTGCTGCAATATGGCGTCGCCGCGCTGGCCGCGGTTCCCATGGCGCATGCGGCGCCGGTTGTTCCCACACGCGCGGCCAATCTTACGCTTTTGCAATCTTCCATGGCGAAAGGCCGTTTCGTCACCTATCAGCCCACCGGCATCCACGCGATCAACGGCAAGCTCACCCAGGCGAGCGACGAGAACATCCGCGACGATCTCCGCGTCCTACGCCCGCATTTCGATTCGCTCATCACCTATGGCGCGCAGGGCGGTGCCGAACGTATCGCCGACATCGCATCCGGTCTCGGTTTCCGCGCCGTGGTGATGGGCGTCTGGGATTTCTACAACAAGGCCGAACTCGCCAACGCCATCGCCGCCGCCAAACGCATGCCGCATATCGTGGCCGGTCTCTCGCTCGGCAACGAGATGATCCTTTCCAGGCGCGCCGCCTGGGGCGATCTCGAACACATGCTGGGCCAGGTGCGCGCCGAACTTCCCGCCGTGCCGCTCACCGTGACCGAAGCCTTCGCCGAATTCCTCAACCACGCCGACGCCAAGCCGGTGCTTGCGCAGATGGATTTCCTGATGGCCAACGTCCATCCCATCTTCGAACCGTGGTTTCGCACCGCCCACGCCGGGAACTGGGCCGATTTCGTCGCCAAAGTGAGCGATCTATTGGCCGGCGTCTTCTCGGGCCCCGTGCTGATAAAGGAAACCGGCATCCCCACCGGCCCGCCCACGCTCAATTTCATGCCGGCCATGCAGCGCGATTTCTACCGTGCGCTGGAAAAACGCTTTTCCCAAACCGCGACGCGCGCCTTCTCCTATTTCTCGGCCTTCGATGCCCCCTGGCGAATCTCCGATGCGGTGGTTGGCGGCGGCCTCCACCCCGAAGAAGCCCATTGGGGCCTGTTCGACGCCAATCGCGCCCCCAAGGATGTCATGCGCGATTTCCCCACCCTACCGAAAGCGCGATAGCCCTTCCGGTCGCGCGCGGAGCGCTTTATTCTCGCGCCCTCGATTCAGCCAGGAAAGAGCCCGTCATGGCCAACCGCGAACAGCGCAGCAACAAGGAAAAGAAGAAACCCAAGGCAAACGCCGACACCAAGACCAAGGCAGCCCCGCCGCCCTTCGTCGTGCCGGAGTTGAGCCGCAAGCCCCACAAAGGCAAGCGCGACTAAAAACAAAAGCCCCGCGGGGATTTCCGCGGGGCTTTTTC
>CAZTCU010000393.1:0-2638 GCA_964612235.1 uncultured Rhizobium sp. | reverse complement strand
CCCGGTGCATGGACCGAAGCGAATGGCGAACGCCTGAAAATACTTTACGGCGAACCAGCGAAAGGAAGCGGCGCGCCGGGCGAAGTGCTTGATGACAAGCTCACCATCGCGTGCGGCGACGGCGCACTGAAACTCACGCGCATGCAACGCGCGGGGCGCGCACCAATGAACGCGGAAGACTTGCTGCGCGGCTTCCAACTGCCGCGCGGCACGAAGCTTGTGTGATGCGCTATCGCCTGACCATCGAATATGACGGCGGTCCGTTCTCCGGCTGGCAACGTCAGGACAACGGGCCGTCGGTGCAGGGCGCGCTGGAAGACGCAATCCACAAGCTTTCCGGCGAAACCGTCACCGTCACCGGCGCGGGCCGCACGGATTCCGGCGTGCATGCCTTCGGTCAGGTCGCCCATTTCGATCTGGAAAAAGAGTTTGCGCCCGACAAGGTGCGCGATGCGCTCAACTATCATCTGAAGCCCGCCCTCGTCGCCGTGCTGGAGGCAAGCATCGCGGACAGTGAATTCCACGCCCGCTTTTCGGCCAAGGCGCGCCATTATCTTTATCGCATCATTTGCCGCCGTGCGCCGCTCGTCCTCGAACGCGGCCATGCCTGGCATCTGTCGCGCGATCTCGATGCGGAGGCGATGCACCTTGCCGCGCAAGCGCTGATCGGCGCTCACGACTTCACGACGTTTCGCGCCGCCGAATGCCAGGCGAAATCGCCGGTGAAGACCTTGGATGTTCTCGATGTGCGCCGTCTCGCCGATGAAATCCAGGTCACGGCGTCGGCGCGGTCTTTCCTGCATCATCAGGTGCGTTCCATCGTGGGGTCGCTGAAACTTGTCGGCGAAGGCAAATGGCAGCCCCGCGACCTGAAACGCGCGCTGGAGGCAGCAGATCGCACTGCCTGCGGTCCCGTTGCGCCTGCCGACGGCCTCTATCTGGTGAAGGTGGATTACTGAAGATCGATCAGCTCGACATCGCCCGGATCTATCGCAGCACCGAAGAAAATCTCGCCCACCCGTGCAAACCTGTCCGGCGCATCCGTCGCCAGAAATTTCCGCGAAACGGTGCCGCCGCTGCTCGCGATATTTTTCTCTTTGAGCAGTTTCTCAACGGCCGCGGCCGTTGTGACCGCACTGTCCACCAATGTCACGTCACCCGCCACGCGCGCGATCACCGGCTTCAGCGCCGGATAATGCGTGCAGCCCAGCAGCAGGCATTTAGGTTTGGGAACGGTTGCCAGCAGCGGATCGAGATAGCGGTGCACGATCGCGTCGGCGATGGGCCCCGCAACCAATCCCTCTTCCGTCATCGGTACGAAGAGCGGACATGCCTGCTGCACCACCGGGGTCGCACGCCGCGCCTGTATCGCGCGCACATAGGCCCCGCCTTTCACCGTGCCTTCGGTTGCGATCACCGCAATCGGCCCATCGGGTGCGACGGCGAGTGCCGCTTCCGCGCCCGGCTCGATCACGCCGATCACGGGAAGCGGCGAAAGCGCCTCCTGTAATGCGGGCAACGCGACCGAAGCCGTGTTGCACGCCACCACGACCATCTTGACGCCGCGCTCCATCAGCGCGCGGGATGCTTGAAGCGCATAGCGTTTCACCGTATCGGCGCTCTTGGTGCCGTATGGAAGCCGCGCCGTATCGCCCAGATACAGGAAGCTTTCCTTTGGCAGGCGCTCGGTCAGCGCGCGCATGACGGTGAGACCGCCCATGCCCGAATCGAATACGCCGATAGGAGAAGCGTTCATTTTCTCGCGAAATAGGCGTCGAGCACGGACTCATAGATGTCCGTCAGCCGGTGGATCTCGGAAACAGGCATGCATTCGTCGACCTTGTGCATGGTCGTGCCGGAAAGCCCCAACTCCACCACCGGGCAATGGTCCTTGATGAAGCGAGCGTCCGACGTGCCGCCGCTGGTGGAGGTTTCAGGCTTGCTGCCAGTCACTTTCGCCACCGCGTCTGAAACAAGCTCAGTGAACGGGCCCGGCTGGGTGAGGAAGGCCACGCCGCTCGTCTGGGAGGTCACGGAGATTTCCCCGCCCATCTCGTCCGCTACGTCTTTGGCTTTCGTTTCGACGCGATGCTTGAGCGTTTCGGGTGTGTGCAGATCGTTGAAGCGGATGTTGAAGCGCGCGGTGGCTTCGGCCGGGATCACATTGGTTGCGTCGTTGCCCACGTCGATGCTGGTGAAGGCAAGCGTTGAGGGTTCGAAATGGGGCGTCCCGTTGTCCAGCGGCTCGCCCGACAGCCGGTTCACCAGCACCGCGAGAATCGGGATGGGATTGAGCGCGCGATGCGGATAGCCCACATGGCCCTGCACGCCGCGCACAGCCACGCGGAAATTGATCGAACCCCTGCGGCCGATCTTGAGCGTGTCGCCGGAAGACGTTGTGGAGGTGGGTTCGCCGACGATGCAATGGTCGATGCGCTCACCGTTTTCGGAAAGCCAACCCAGCATTTTCTTGGTGCCGTTGACCCCGATGCCTTCCTCGTCGCCCGTGATCAGAAGGCTGATCGAACCTTTGAGTTTGCCTTTCGCAAGGTGGCGTTCAGCGGCCACGACGAAGGCGGCAATGGCTGCCTTCATGTCTGCCGCGCCGCGTCCATAGAGCGTGCCGTCCACGATCCGC
>CAZTCU010000392.1:0-2643 GCA_964612235.1 uncultured Rhizobium sp. | reverse complement strand
TCAAGTTGTCGCGGCTTTTTACGAAGCCGGGACGCTGCGCGAGGCATTGCAGGATCAGGAATTCGGTGACGGTGAGGCGCACGGGCTTGCCGTCCCAGGTGCATTCGTGGCGCTGCGGATCGAGCGCGAGCTTGCCGCGCACCAGCGCTTCCTTCTTGGGTTCGGCGGCATTGGCCGGAGCACCCTTGTTAGGGTCGGCGCGGCGCAGGATCGCCCGCACCCGTTCGAGCAACAGGCGCTGCGAGAAGGGTTTGCGGATGTAATCGTCGGCGCCCGCGTTGAGGCCCATCAACTCGTCGATCTCTTCGTCCTTCGAAGTGAGGAAGATCACCGGCATGTCGGCGCTCTGGCGCAGGCGGCGCAAGAGCTCCAGACCGTCCATGCGCGGCATCTTGATGTCGAGGATCGCCAGATCGGGCGGCGTGGAAGAAAGCGCGGTCAGCGCGGAGGCGCCGTCGGAATAGGTACGAACGTGATAGCCCTCCTGCTCCAGCAGCATGCTGACGGAGGTGAGGATGTTCTTGTCGTCGTCGACGAGTGCAATGGTCGCCATAGCCCGATCCCAAGCTTGAGGGGTGCCAATATAAGCCCCTGAACCGCAATTCAAAGTGGCGGAAACCAAGCGGAATTGCGGCAACCGCCGATCAGACGAATTCGACTTTCAAAATCTCGTAGGACCGCGCGCCGCCGGGAGCCGCCACCTCGACCGAATCACCTTTCGCCTTGCCGATGAGGGCGCGCGCGATGGGCGAGGAGACCGAGATGCGGCCGTTCTTGGCATCGGCTTCGTGGTCGCCGACGATCTGATATTTGCGCTCCTCGTCGGTGTCTTCGTCGACGAGCGTGATGGTCGCGCCGAACTTCACGGTGCTGCCGGAAAGCTTGGAAACGTCGATCACGTCGGCGCGGCCGAGCTTGTCCTCAAGCTCGATCACGCGGCCTTCGATGAAGGCCTGGCGTTCTTTCGCGGCGTGGTATTCGGCGTTCTCGGAGAGGTCGCCGTGCGCGCGCGCCTCCGCGATCAGCTTGATGATCTCGTGGCGCTCCACGTTCTTCAGCTGGTTGATCTCGTCTTCGAGCGCCTTATAGCCGCCCGCGGTCATTGGTATGCGTTCCATGGCCGTACTCAATCCCAAAAGGGGCAAAACCGTTCCTTCCGGCCGGCGGGTAAAGCCCGCACCGGACGAGAATTTGGACGCTTTCGCCTAAGTCCCTGTCTCACCTGGATTATTTTAAACCGTTATCCTGGCGGACTGTCACAAATTGTAGGACTGGAGGGGGGCGACTTCAAGGGAGCCGGCCCTCAGGGCGGCAATAGCCTGTGTCGCAGCCGCCGCCCCGGCCATGGTCGTGTAGTAGGGAACTTTCATCTGCAACGCCGTGCGCCGGATGGAGAACGAGTCGGAGAGGGCGCGCGCCCCTTCGGTGGTGTTGAACACCAGCTGCACCTCCCCATTCTTGAGCGCGTCCACGATGTGGGGGCGGCCTTCCAGCACCTTGTTGATGTCCCTGGCTTCGATGCCCGCATCGCGCAGCAGCTTGGCCGTGCCGCGCGTAGCCACGATGGTGAAACCCATATCGACCAGTTCGCGTGCGGGCTGAAGCGCCGCGTCCTTGTCGGCGTCCTTCACCGAAATGAAGACCATGCCGGAGAGCGGCAGCTTGAGCCCTGCGCCGATCTGGCTTTTGGCGAAGGCGCGGCCGAAATTTTCGTCGAGGCCCATGACCTCGCCGGTGGAACGCATTTCGGGGCCGAGCACCGTGTCGACGCCAGGGAAGCGGCCGAACGGCATCACGGCTTCTTTCACCGCGACGTGTTTGGAGGTGGTGCGCTTCAGGTCGAGGTCTTTCAATTTCTCGCCCGCCATCACGCGCGCGGCGATGGCCGCGATGGGAAGGCCAACTGCCTTCGCCACGAAGGGAACGGTGCGGCTGGCGCGCGGATTGACCTCGAGCACATAGATATCGCCGTTCTGCACGGCGTATTGGACATTCATCAGCCCACGGACGTTCAGCGCCTTGGCGAGTGCGATGGTCTGGCGTTCGATTTCCTTGATGACATCTGCTTTCAGCGAATGGGGCGGAATCGCGCAAGCCGAGTCGCCCGAATGGACGCCCGCTTCCTCGATGTGCTCCATGATGCCGGCAATGAACACGTCGCCGTCGTGATCGCCGATGGCATCGACGTCGACTTCGATGGCGTGATGCAGGAAGCCGTCGATAAGGACCGGATTGTCGCCGGAGATGCGGAAGACGTCGCCGGACTGCACATTGGCTTTCATCGCCGTTTCGTCGGGGATCACCACCATGCCGCGTCCGCCCAGCACATAGGACGGGCGCAGGATGACGGGGTATCCGATCTCCGCCGCTGCCGCGATGGTTTCTTCCGCCGTCATGGCGGTGGCGTTGCGCGGTTGCTTGAGTTCGAGCTTTTGCAGCAGAACCTGGAAACGCTTGCGGTCTTCGGCGAGGTCGATCGCATCGGGCGAGGTGCCGAGGATCGGCACGCCTTCTTCGACCAAGGTGTTGGCGAGCTTGAGCGGCGTCTGTCCGCCGAATTGTACGATCACGCCTGCGAGTGTGCCGTTGGATTGTTCTTTGCGGACGATTTCAAGAACGTCTTCCGCCGTCAGCGGTTCGAAA
>CAZTCU010000391.1:0-2661 GCA_964612235.1 uncultured Rhizobium sp. | reverse complement strand
CTAGGCTGTGTTCCAGCTGCTGGTGAAGCATGGACTGGTCGCGACCCACGTCGACGATCTGTTCGTAGAGCGAGATCGCCTTTAGATAGAAGGCGTAAGCCACTTCCTTGCTGCCCGGATGAAGCTGGATGTACTGGTCCGCGGCGGCGATGGCGTCGGGGTATTTGTTGGCCTGGTAATAGCTGAAGGCGCTCATCAGCATCGCGCGGCGCGCCCACACCGAATAGGGGTGCTGGCGTTCGACTTCGGCGAACTGCTTGGCGGCGTCGCTCCAGTTGCCCTGGTCGATGGCCGTCCAGGCATCCTTGTAAATCTGCGCTACGGGACGTTCGACATAGTTCGCGTCGCTTTCGTCGCCCTTGCTGCCGCTGAACAGGTTGTCGATGGACTCGCAGCCTGTGAGCGCGAGACCGGCGGCCAGCACCAGCGCGGCGGCGCCTGCGCGTTTGAAACTCATACCCGGCATTTTTGGTCCGACCCTGGTTTGCGCCCCCGCCAACGCTCTTATGCAATGCCTGCCGTGGCCGGTCCAGCAGGGGGGCATTGCGGCCAATGATCTCAAGGGGTTAGAGGGTTACCCCGGCGTCATCCAAGCGTAATTCGCAGAATCGGCAAAGAGCGCCCTGAGCAGGGCGTTGTTGAGGGCATGGCCCGAGCGCACGCCCTCGAACCGGGCGACCAGCGGAGCCCCCGCGAGCGCCAGATCGCCCAGCGCGTCCAGTATCTTGTGGCGGACGAACTCGTCCGGGAACCGCATCAGGGAGGCGTTGATCACCTTGTCCCCGTCGATGGCCAGCGTGTTCTCCAAAGACGCCCCGCGCCCCAGCCCGGCCTTGTTGAGGGCATCGAGTTCGTGGACGAAGCCGAAGGTGCGGGCGGGCGCGATCTCGGCCCGGAAGCCTTCCCGCGAGAACGGCCAGTGATAGGTCTGCCGCCCGATGGCGGGCGAGGGAAAGACGATCTCGAAATCGAAGCTGTAGGCATCCGCCGGATGAAGCGTCGCGCGTGCCTCGCCGGATTGCACCGTGACGGGCTTCAGGACTTTGAGCACCGAACGCGGCGCATCGCCTTCCTCGATCCCGGCGCCTTCAAGCAGCGTCAGATAAGACAGCGCATCGCCTTCGAGGATGGGCGGTTCGGGACCGTCGAGTTCGACGATGAGATCGTCGATCTCGGCACCCGCAACCGCCGCCATAAGGTGCTCGATCACGCCGACCTGCCGGCCTTCGCCGTCGCTTATGACCGTACCCAGTCTTGTTTGCGAAACGCGGTCGTAGCGGGCCGGAATCTCGCAAGCCGATAGATCGATGCGGCGGAAAACAATGCCTGTGCCCGGCGGCGCGGGTGACAAGGCCATCCGCACGCGCCCGCCCGCATGGAGGGCCGTGCCTTCCACGGAAACGGTGCTGCGCAGGGTGCGGCGAGCGGACATTGGGGGACCATAATGTTTTCATCAGCATGAGGCACGTCATTTCGGACGATACGCGGTATGAAGCGGAATGAGGGATTCTCAGGACCTGTCTTCCGGCTTCGGCTCCGCGGATTGGCTGCGACTCCTCGCGGTGTTCGCCCTGTTCTGCGCAGCGACCGCCATCCTGTTCGCGCCGTTGTTGCCGCATCTGGGCAGCGCGCTGATCGGGCCGCCCGAAGACAATCTGCAGGACTTCTGGAACAGCTGGTACGCGGCGGCCGCGCCCAAGCCGCACGGATTCTTCTTCACCGATCTCATCCGTTATCCCGACGGGATGAAGCTCACCTATCATTCCTTCGCCTATCCGCAGGTCTTCGCCGTGGCAGCGCTCGCGACGATCGCGGGCACGGATATGGGCACGCTTCTGCTGCTGCACAATCTGACGCTTCTGCTTTCCTTTCCGCTCGCAGGCCTCGGGGCGTATCTGGTGGTTCGCCGGTTCACGAACAGCGAAGCGGGCGCATTGGCGGGCGGCTTCGTGTTCGCCTTCAACCCCAGCCATGTCGCCCACGCGATGCACCACGCGCATGTGACATCCATAGAATTCATCCCGTTCTTCGTGTTCGCCTATCTGACGGCGCTCGAAAAGCGCAGTTTCGCCTGGCTCGGAGCTGCGATCGTCTTCTGGGCGCTCAGCGCGTTGTCGAGCTGGTACTATCTTTTCTATCTCGGATATTTTGTGGTGTTTCACACCCTCTATGTCTGCGCGCGCGATAGAGCGCTGCCCGGCGGCTGGCGGCTGTATGGGCCGCTCGCCAGCGCCGTGGGCACGGTGCTTCTTCTGTCGCCGTTGCTTGTGCAGATGCTGTCGGAACACGGCAATCCCGCGATCTACACCAACGGCGCGAACGAATATGTCGCCGACCCCGTAGCGCTGTTCGTGTTTCCGCCGACCCATTTCCTGGGCGGCTGGACGAAGCATGTCTACAGGCACCTAAGCGGCAATGCGTGGGAAGCAGCGGTCTATCTGGGACTGGCCAACCTCGCCGCCATCGCGCTGTACCGCTTAAGGGCGCGGCGCGCGAAAGACCCGCCCTTCTCTTACGCGCTGTGGGGAATGGCTGTATTTCTCGTCATCGCGGCGGGCGATCATCTGCATGTGCTCGGCAGAGAAATCGCTTTCATGCCTTTGCCTTCGGCCCTGCTTTCGAAGCTGCCTTTCTTCGCCGATGTGCGCACACCCTCGCGCG
>CAZTCU010000390.1:0-2663 GCA_964612235.1 uncultured Rhizobium sp. | reverse complement strand
GGGCGAGATGGACGCGATGCTGGCGCGCATCCAGAACGATCTGTTCGATCTGGGCGCCGATCTCTGCGTGCCGGAAGAGGGACGCCGCGGCGGGGAACGCTTGCGCATCGCCGAGACGCAGGTCGAACGGCTGGAGCGCGAGATCGACGCCATGAATGCCGAACTTCAACCGCTCACTTCGTTCATTCTGCCGGGCGGCACGGCTGTTGCCGCCCATCTTCACCTGGCGCGCACCATTGCGCGGCGCGCGGAGCGCCTGATCGTGGAATTGGGCCAGCAGGAAAAGCTGGGTGCGCCTGTCATCAAATATATCAATCGTCTCTCCGATCATCTGTTCGTTGCCGGCCGCTTTGCCAACGACAAAGGCAAGCGCGACGTCTTGTGGACGCCGGGTGCCAATCGCTGAACACGGTCTTTTTGGGATTTGGCAATTATGCATCGTGCAGCGTTGCGCTGCAAGTGCATGCGCGAAGTTCCTGCAGCGTTACGCTGCAGGGGGTTAAGCGATTGGATTTGCACAAAGTGGGGTGATGCACTTGTGTGCGCGGCTTCTTGTTTGCGCAGATATTGCGTCGTTCGACCGAAAAAATATTTTCAATGTTCGGGGTGACGGCCCGCCAGAAACGCGATCAGCACACCCAACACGCCCGTTACACCCCAACCGGGCAGCGCGAGGAATGTGGCGGTGGGCGCGGCGAAACCGGGATGGGTTTTCAGCCAGGCGGTGAAATGCGCGAAACTGTCGCCGCTCGCCAGCTCCCACACCTGTTGCAACGAGCGCACCGTCAACTGCCCGCCCGCTTCGAGCGAACTCAGCATGTCGATAGCAAGAAGCAACATCGCGGCAAGGATGAGCGCGAGGCTGAACAATCTCAGCGTGATGGAAACGAATTTCGGATTGCCGAGATGGCGAATCCCGCCGCCGGGCGATTCACCGGGCTCGCGTTCGGGGCCGTTCTTGCGGGAAAGAAAAGCAAAAGCTCTGTTCTCGAACATGCGGACGATTTTAGACACAAAGAACGGCTGTGCCATAGGCTTTGAGGTGCTTGTCGCGCGTCAGAAGGCGCAAGCCCGCTGTTGCGGCCTGCGCCACCAGCATGTGATCGAACGGATCGCTATGCAACGCAGGCAACGCGCCCGCCGCTTCAGCATGTTCCACCGTTACGGGAAGGATGGAAACGCTTCTTTCCCGCAGGGCATGCCGCGTGAGTACGAGGTCGACGCGAAGCCTGCCGAGCGCCCGCTTGAGGGAAAGCTCCCACCAACTCGCGGCGCTCATGAAAAGGTCATGCTCGGTATCTATCAGAAGCTCGCTGGCGCGTGCGCCCAGCTTTTTGTCGCCCGCGGCCCACCAAAGAAGAATGTGCGAATCGAGCAGAAGCCTCACGGTTTCTCGCCACGAAATGCCGCCAATATCTCGTCTGGCAACGGATCGTCGAAATCGGGGCCGATCCAGATCTTGCCCTTGAGGAAGCCGGGCTTGCGGTCGATGCGCTTCTTCGTCTTAGCCTTTATCGGCACCAGCCTGGCGACCGGCTTGCCCGCGCGCGCGATCACGATCTCTCCGCCGGCCTCCGCTTCCGCGACGAGGCTGGAGAGATGGGTCTTGGCGTCATGGATGTTGACCGTCTTTTCCAAGATAGGCGCCCTTAGCTAAGTTAGCTAACCTAGCGCCTTTGGTTCGGAAAGTCGAGGTGGGCGGTCACGGCTTGGGATAAGGCTTGCCGCTCTTGCTCGTATACCAGCCAAGCTTGCCGTCGAAGAACAGGTCCACATCGGGATAGACGGTGGAGTCGTCGATGGTGCGTGTGCCGACTTCGAGGCAGGTGGCGGGCGCGTTGGATTTGTTGACGAGGTGGTGGCCGTTGGCGACGGTCTTGGGGAAGGCCGCGCAATCGCCGGGGCGCAGGATTTCCTCGCCTGCATCGGTGATGAGTGTGAGTTCTCCCGTCAGCACATAGATGAACTCGTCTTCCTTGTCGTGCCAATGACGCTGGCTCGACCATGCGCCGGGCGGAAGCGTGAGGATGTTCACGCCGAAATCGTTCAGGCCGCCCGCATCGCCCAAGGCCTGACGTTCACGTTTGGCGGCCGGTTCGTGAAAGGGTGCGGGATAGAGCGAGCCTTTGCGCAATGGTGCTTTGGAAATGTCGATCTTGGGCATCGGTGCCTCCGTTGCGGCCACGATAAAACAAAACCGCCCGCGAGACATCTCTCGCGGGCGGTTTCGCATTTCAAACCGGTGTTACTCGGCAGGCGTTGCCTGACCTTCGGCAGCCTGCTTCTTGCTGAGGTCTTCGCCGGTTTCCTGGTCGACCTGCTTCATCGACAGCCGCACCTTGCCGCGGTCGTCGAAGCCGAGCAGCTTCACCTTCACGGCCTGGCCTTCGCTCACCACATCGCTCGTCTTGGCGACGCGCTTGGCGGCGAGTTCGGAGATGTGGACGAGGCCGTCCTTCGGTCCGAAGAAGTTCACGAAGGCGCCGAAATCCATCACCTTCACGATCTTGCCGTCATAGATCTGGCCGACTTCCGGTTCCGCGGTGAGGCCGCGAATCCATTTGAGCGCTGCCTTGATCGACTCGCCGTCGGCGGATGCGCTCTTCCCCGTGCCGTCGTCTTCGATGTTGATCTTGGCACCCGTCTTCTCGCCGATCTCGCGG
>CAZTCU010000389.1:0-2664 GCA_964612235.1 uncultured Rhizobium sp. | reverse complement strand
GGCTGCTGGTTGAAACCGATGCACCATACCTGGCACCGGTTCCTCACCGCGGAAAGAAGAATCAGCCGGCCTTTGTGACCCACACGGCCCAATGGGTTGCCGATCTGAAAGGCGTCACCCTCGAGGAACTTTCGGCGCAGTTGCAATTGAATGCAAAATCCCTGTTTCCCAAGCTGAAACTGGACAAGTGAGCTTGTGGGCCGTAAGTTAGGCCTCGAATTCAACCAAGGAGTTTGTTTTGGCTAAGGTGCGCGTTGGCATCAATGGTTTTGGACGCATTGGACGTTTGGTTTTTCGTGCGGGATTCGAGCATGTCGATATCGTCGGCATCAATGATTTAGGCGATGTGAAAACCGCCGCGCATTTGTTGAAGTACGATTCGACTCATGGCCGCTACGGCAAAACGGTAACCCGTGACGAAAAAAATCTGATCGTCGATGGAAAGAAAATCAATATGACGGCGATTAAAGACCCCGCGGAAATTCCGTGGAAGGCGATGGGCGTGGACATCGTGCTGGAATGCACCGGCGTTTTTAAATCCAAAGACGACTTTATGAAACATTTGGCCGGCGGAGCGAAACGCGTACTGGTGTCGGCGCCCGCGGATGGCGTGGACAAGACGATTGTTTTCGGCGTGAACGACAACGCGCTGACGAAGGACGACATTATCGTGTCCAACGCCAGCTGCACGACGAACTGCCTGGTCCCGATGGCGAAGGTGCTGCACGACACGTTCGGCATCGAGAAGGGCTTCATGACGACGATCCATTCCTACACCGGCGACCAGCCGACGCTGGATACGATGCACAAGGATCTCTATCGCGGCCGCGCGGCTGCGCTGTCGATGATCCCGACCTCGACGGGCGCGGCGAAGGCCGTGGGCCTCGTGATGCCGGACCTGAACGGCAAGCTGGACGGCGTGTCGGTTCGCGTGCCGACGCCGAACGTCTCGCTGGTCGACCTGAAATTCGTCTCGAAGCGGCCCACCACGGTTGCCGAAGTGAACGACGCCATGAAGGCCGCAGCCAACGGCCCGCTGAAGGGCGTGCTGGTGATCGTGGATGCGCCGCTGGTGAGCCACGATTTCAACCATCAGCCTGCGTCGTGTTCGTTCGCGCTCGACCAGACCAAGGTGCTGGACGGCAATTTCGTTCAGACCATGGGCTGGTATGACAATGAATGGGGCTTCTCCAACCGCATGGCGGACACCGCCGTTGCGTTGGGCAAGCTGATCTGAAGCCATGGCCGACTTTCAGACGCTGGACGGCCTTTCGGTGAGGGGCAAACGCGTGCTCGTGCGCGCGGATCTGAACGTGCCGATGAAAGATGGCCGCGTGGCGGACATGCTGCGCATCGAGCGGCAGGCGCCGACCATCAAGGAGCTGAGCAAGAAGGGTGCGAAGGTGATCGTGCTTTCGCACTTCGACCGGCCGAAGGGCAAGGTCGTGCCGGAGATGTCCTTGAAACCGGTGACGTTTGCACTGGCCTTTGCGCTGTCGCACCACGTCGATTTCGCCACCGATTGCGTCGGATCGGAAGCGGAGGCCGCCGTGGCCAAGATGAAAGACGGCGACGTTCTGGTTCTCGAGAACACGCGCTTTCATAAGGGCGAAGAGGCAAACGACCTCGCGTTCGCCAAGCAGATCGCGGCGCTTGGCGATATCTTCGTGAACGATGCGTTCTCTGCCGCACACCGCGCACACGCAACAACGGAAGGGTTGGCGCATCTGCTTCCTTCCGCTGCGGGGCGCGCGATGGAGGCCGAGCTTTCTCATTTGCATCAAGCGTTGGACGATCCCAAGCGGCCGGTGATGGCGGTGGTGGGCGGCGCGAAGGTCTCCACCAAGATCACGCTGCTGGAAAACCTGATCCAGAAAGTGGACATGCTGGTGATCGGCGGCGCGATGGCGAATACTTTCCTTGCGGCGCAGGGAATCTCCGTCGGGCGCTCTCTCTACGAACCCGATCACCTGAAGACGGCGGAACGCATCGTTTCTCTCGCAACCGAAACGGGCACGATCTTGATCTTGCCGGATGATGTTGTGGTGGCGACGGAATTCAAGGCGAACGCGCATCACCGCACGGTGCCGGTGCGCGAAGTGGCCGAGAACGAAATGATCCTCGACGTCGGGCCCGACTCCATCGACGAGTTCGAGCGGCGCCTGCACACAGCCGCAACACTTGTGTGGAACGGCCCGTTCGGCGCGTTTGAAACGCGCCCCTTCGACCGCGGCACGGTGGCGGCGGCGAAACTGGTGGCCGAGCGCACCAAGGCGGGCAGGCTTTTGTCGGTTGCCGGAGGCGGCGACACGGTGGCCGCGCTCAATCATGCCGGCGTGGCGGAGGATTTCTCTTACGTGTCCACTGCGGGCGGCGCATTTCTCGAATGGCTTGAGGGCCAGGAACTTCCGGGCGTGGCTGCGCTCGAAAACGCAAAACGGAGTTGAAGATGAATCTGGCGGAACTGAACAAAATCGCGCGTGCGATGACGGCGGAAGGCAAAGGCATTCTCGCCGCCGACGAAAGCACGGGCACGATCCAGAAACGCTTCGACAAGATCGGCGTGACGAACAACGAAGACAATCGCCGCGACTATCGCGAACTTCTGTTCCGCTCGACCGACGCGATGAAGAACCATATCTCCGGCGTCATCCTGTTCGACGA
>CAZTCU010000388.1:0-2686 GCA_964612235.1 uncultured Rhizobium sp. | reverse complement strand
ACAACAACCCGCTCGGCATCGACGTGAAGGGTCCGCAGGACACCGTGCCGTTCCACCCCTATTACACGGTGAAGGACGGCTTCTATCTGGTGCTGTTCTTCATCGTCTTCGCAGGCCTCGTGTTCTACGCGCCGAACTTCGTGGGCGACGTGGAGAACTATCAGCCCGCCAACCCGCTGGTGACGCCGCCGGAAATCGTGCCCGAATGGTACTTGCTGCCGTTCTACGCGATGCTGCGCTCCATCCCGCAGAAGCTTGTCGGCGTGATTGTGCTGTTCGGCGCGCTTGCGGTTCTGGCCTTCGCTCCGTGGCTCGACACGTCGAAGGTGCGCTCGATGCGCTTCCGCCCGATGATGAAGCCGTTCTTCTGGATACTGGTGCTCGATTGCATCCTGCTGGGCTATCTCGGCGCCAATCGCCCGGACGCAACGTGGAATCTCGGCGGCATCGAGATTTCGCTCGTGTGGCCCGCGCGTCTCGGTACAGCTTATTATTATGCCTATTTCTTGCTGCTGATGCCGTTGATAGGCCTTCTCGAAACACCCAAACCTTTACCGGACAGCATCGCCAAGCCCGTGCTTGCGGCTGCGGAGTGAGACACATGCGCATTTCTCTCCCGCTCGGTCTCGCACTTGCCGCAACGCTCGCCACCGGAGCTTTGGCTGCCGAAGCAGGCCCCGGCCATGCCTTGCCGCCCAAGGACGTTTCGTTCTCCTTCGAAGGTCCGTTCGGTACCTATGATCGCGGCGCGTTGCAGCGCGGCTTCCAGGTCTACAAGGAAGTCTGCTCGGCCTGTCACAGCCTGAACCGCGTCGCGTTCCACGCGCTCGCCGACGAAGGCGGCCCCGGCTTCACCGAGGCACAGGCCAAAGCCATCGCCGCCGGCTACAAGGTTCCGGCAGGCCCGAACGACAAGGGCGAAACGACGGACGCGAACGGCACGCCGCTGACGCGCCCAGGCATCCTCGCCGATCATTTCCCGGCACCGTTCCCCAACGACGAAGCCGCGCGCACAGCCAACAACGGCGCGCTGCCGCCCGATCTGTCGATCATCGAGAAGGCGCGCAACGGCGGCGCCCATTACGTCTATTCGATCCTCACCGGCTTCGGCGAAAAGCCGCCGGCCGGTTTCAAGGTGATCGACGGCAAGTACTACAATCCGTATTTCGAGGGCTGGAACATCTCCATGCCGCCTCCGCTCAACGCCAACAGCGTGACCTATTCCGATGGCACCAAGGCGACGGTGGAGCAGGAAGCCCACGACGTGGTGACGTTCCTGGCCTGGGCAGGCGAGCCGAAAATGGAAGAACGCAAGCGCATGGGCTTCGGCGTGATGCTGTTCCTCATCGCGTTTGCGGGCGTGCTCTTCCTGTCCTACCGCAAGCTCTGGGCGGACCAGCATTAAACGTTAAGCTGTCACCATGGCCGGGCTTGACCCGGCCACCCAGCAAGCGCGCGTCTGCGCGCGCAAAGAAGCTGTTTGAGCAAGACATTATTCGCAGCGTGGACACGCCGCGGCTAGGTGGCCGCGGTCAAGCCCGGCCATGGCGATTGTTTATTCAAGGGCCCTTGGTCTGCGCCGATTCCGCAATCACACCAACGCTCACTTCCGTCGGCTGCGGCTTGGGCTTGGAATGCGGAATGCTTTCCAGCATCGCGTTCATGATGAACCCGGTGATGACCAGCACCACCAGCCCCACCAGAAGCCCCATCAGTCCTGCGAGATGTTTCGACATGGCCGCAACCCACCACCGGTCGGGCGGCAGGTCAAGCCGTTTGCTTGCCTGACCGGCCTCGCATGCTAAAACCCCCGCCAAACAGCGGGTTTCCACAGCGGATTTCCTATGACACGAACGGTTCTCGGCATCATCGGCGGCAGCGGCGTCTACGACATTCCGGGCCTCGAAAACCCGCGCTGGAAGCGCGTGGAAAGCCCGTGGGGAGAGGCCAGCGACGAGTTGCTGTTCGGAATCTTCAAGGGCGTGGACCTCGTCTTCCTGCCGCGCCACGGCCGTGGCCACATCCAGTCGCCCACCTCCATCAGCTACCGCGCCAACATCGACGCGCTGAAACGCAGCGGCGTGACGGATGTGATCTCGGTCTCGGCCTGCGGCTCGCTGCAGGAACATCTGCCGCCCGGCAGTTTCGTGATCGTCGACCAGTTCATCGACCGCACCTTCGCGCGCGAGAAAAGTTTCTTCGGCCCCGGCTTCGTCGCCCACGTCTCGATGGCCCATCCCGTCTGCGCCAAGCTAACGGATGCACTCGATGCTGCCGCAAAGGAAGTGGGCATCAAGCATGTGAAGGGCGGCACCTATCTCGCGATGGAAGGCCCGCAATTCTCCACGCTTGCCGAATCCAATCTCTACCGCTCATGGGGCTGCTCGGTGATCGGCATGACGGCCATGCCCGAAGCCAAACTCGCCCGGGAAGCCGAATTGCCTTACGCGCTCGTCGCCATGGTGACCGATTACGATTGCTGGCACCCCGACCACGACCACGTCACGGTGGAACAGGTGATCAAGGTGCTCACGGCCAACGCCGAAAACGCCCGCCAGTTGGTGATGGCCGTAGCCCCCAAACTCGGCCCCAACCGCGAGCCGTCTCCCGCCATCGACAACGTTTTGGACACCGCCTTCATCACCGCCCCCGAAAAACGCGATCCCAAACTGTTCGCGAAACTCGA
>CAZTCU010000387.1:0-2711 GCA_964612235.1 uncultured Rhizobium sp. | reverse complement strand
CCCAACGGGGTTGTTTACCGCTCTGGCGCGACTTTCGTTTCCAGCCGGGGTGCCGGTGACGTGAGTGTTCCGGCCGGTATTTTCACGGAGCCGGCTAACGTCGATCCCGATACGTTGGCCAATCTGGGCCCTCTGCGCCGCCTGGCGGGCACATGGGAAGGCCGCAAGGGCGTGGACCTGAACCCGAAGGCGATGGGGCCGGAGCGGAAAGAATTCATCGAACGGATCGATCTTCAACCCATCGACTATCAACTGAACGGTCCGCAGCTTTTCTATGGCCTGCGTTATCACACACACATCTTGGCCGTGGGCGAAGACGCCACCTTCCACGATCAGGTCGGTTACTGGCTGTGGGAGCCTGCCACCGGCCTGGTGATGCAGACGCTCGCCATTCCACGAGGCCAGATCGCCATCGCGGCGGGCCACGCCTCGCCGGTTGACGCAAAGCTGGTGCTGACCGCCACGCGCGGCCAAACAGAATATGGAATCTGCTCCACCGCGTTCCTGGAACAGGCTTTCCGCACCGACTCATATCGGATCGAAGTCACGTTCAATCCCGACGGAAGCTGGAGTTATGTTCAGGACACCATGCTGTTGGTGCACGGCCGCTCGCAGCCTTTTCAGCATCGCGATGTGAATACGCTGGCGAAAGTGGCCGAGCCGAAACCCAATCCCCTGATGCTGCTCTCCAAAGGTTGAACGCAGCGAGCTCTCTTTCCCCACTGGAGGCTTCGGCGCCTAGTCGCGGAAAGTAAACAAAACCTTTCCGATACGGCCCGGTACGCCGTCTTCCGGGATCGTTCCGGTTAACAGGTTGGAAACGCGGTATCGGCAATACTTGCCGCCTGAGTTCGAGGGCGGCGAGATTTCTGATGCTCAACATTCTTATCTTCATGCTTTACGCAGCCGTGGCCGCGATCGCGGGCGGCGCGATCGGCATGTGGTTCGGTTTGCCGATCTCCCAAGGCATGACGTTGTCGGTGCTGTTTGCGGTGATCGCCGCGCAAATCCATCTGGGCCTGCTGCGCCGCAAGGACAGGACGCGCACGGCGCGCGACATCAAGATGCTGAAACGCGCGGGCCTTTCGTTCCAGAAATCGCTGGAGCAGACGGGCGAGAAGATTTCCGAGATCACGCAGATCGTCGAGACGCGCACCAACGAGAACAACCGCAAGATCGTCTCCGAGCTTCAGATGCTCGAAGGCCTGATGCGGGAATTCGCCCACCGCATTTCCAACAAGGCGAAGGAAATTCCCGCGCAGCCCCAGCGCGCGGCGCTGCCGACGCCGCAACGCGCCGCCTTCAACGCGCTTGGCGATTCCAAGATGCTGGAGATGATCCGCACTTCGCTGGAGCAGAACCGCGTCGATCTTTACCTGCAACCCACAGTGAGCCTGCCGCAGCGCAAATTGCGCTATTACGAGGCGCTGTCGAGGCTGCGCGCGGAAGACGGCACCGTCATCATGCCCGCGCAATATATGCGCATCGCGGCGCCTGCTGGGCTGATGAGCGTGGTGGACAACCTGCTGCTCTTCCGCTGCGTGCAGGTGGTGCGCCGGCTGACGCAGAAGAACAAGGATATTGCGATCTTCTGCAACATCGCGGGCGACACGCTGGCCGATGCCGAGTTCTTCCCGCAATTCCTGGAATACATGCATCACAACCGCGATCTCGCGGGACAGATCGTGTTCGAGTTCTCGCAAAGCGCGATCGCGAAGGCGGGACAGGTGGGCGAAGCCAACCTCTCCTATCTGGCGCAGCTCGGATTTGCGCTGTCGCTCGACCATGTGGAAACGCTGGCGCTCGACTTCGCCAAGCTGAAGCGACTGGGCTTCCGGCACATCAAAATCAAGGCATCGACGCTTGTGGGCGGGATGGACAACGCCAAGGCGATGGTCACGGCGGAAGATTTCAAGGGCCTTCTGGCGCGCCACGGGCTGAACCTGATCGCGGAGCGCGTGGAAGACGAGAAGACCGTCGTGCAACTGCTCGATTACGGCGTGGACTTCGCGCAGGGTTATCTGTTCGGCGAGCCGCGCGCGGTGCGCGACGACGTGCTGAGGGATGCGGCGCCGGAGAAGAAGGCCGGGCCTGCGGCGGTGATACCGCTCAAGCGGGCGAGCTGAAGGCCCCCACCCGCCGTCGCGCGTTGCGCGACGTCGACCTCCCCGCGCAGGGGGAGGTAAGTTGAGTTGTTGACGCGCCAGTGGGCTTATGCGACCGCTCCATCATGACATCAAACATCCAAATCCTTTCCGGTCTTCACGACATTGCGGACGACTACGATGCACTCGTCTGCGATGTATGGGGTGTCCTGCACAATGGGCGCATGCCGTTCCTGGCGGCGGCGGATGCGTTGCGGGCGTTTCGCGACAGGCGCGGGCCGGTGGTGCTTTTGTCCAACGCGCCGCGGCTGGTCGGGACATTGATAAATCAGTTCGAGCATATCGGAGTGCCGACGGATTGTTTCGATGCGGTGGTGACGTCCGGCGTGGCGGCGCGCAGCGAACTTGCGGCACGCGCGCGCGGGCACAAGCTCGCCATGTTTCATCTGGGGCCAGAACGCGACCGCGATGTGTTCGAAGGGTTGGATGTGGAAAGTGTTTCGGCGGACGAGGCCGAGGTCGTTCTTTGCACCGGGCTGTTCGACGACGACCATGAGACGCCGGATGATTATGCCGGGCGGTTGGCCGAATTGAAGGAACGCTCGC
>CAZTCU010000386.1:0-2726 GCA_964612235.1 uncultured Rhizobium sp. | reverse complement strand
ATGCCGAGCGAGCCGCCCATGAAATCGAACGGCTGCACCGCGATCATCACCGGCAACCCGTCGAGCGTGCCGCGCGCGGCGACGAGCGCTTCCTGACGGCCCGTCTTGTTGCGGGCATCCTTGATGCGGTCGCTGTAACGCTTCTCGTCGCGGAATTTCAGCGGGTCGGCGGGCACCGGCGGTTGCGGCAATTCCTCATAAGAACCCGCATCGAACGTCCATGCGAAACGTTCCTTGGGGCCCACACGCAGATGGAATCCGCATTGCGGGCACACATAGAGCGCGGCCACGAGATCCTTGTGGAAGATCATCTCGCCGCAACCCGGACATTTGGTCCAGAGGTTCTCGGGCGTGTCGCTGCGCCGGCCGAGCCAGCTTTTGATCTTCGGACGAACGAAATTGGCGATCCAGTTCATGCGCCTACTCTAGCACAGATCATCCGCGCGCCGCATGTACCGCGTTCGCAAGCTTCTGACAGAAATTCAGCGTTTCGGAAACGAGGCTTTCGCGGTTGCCGCCGTTCGCGGCATTTTTCGCCACCAGATCCACAATCGCAGACCCCACCACCGCACCATCGGCAAAACGTGCGATGGCGCCCGCCTGTTCTGGCGTCTTGATTCCGAAACCGACGGCGACCGGAAGACCACCCTTCTCTTTCAATCGCGCAACCGCTGCGCGCACATCGTTTTCGGCGAAACTCTTCGTGCCGGTCACGCCTGCGATGGAGACATAATAGAGAAAGCCGCCCGCGCCTTCGAGCACGGTGGGAAGGCGCTTGTCGTCCGTCGTGGGGGTGGCGAGCCGCACGATGTCGAGCGATTGCGCTTTCGCGGGCACGCGCAACACCTCGTCTTCCTCCGGCGGCAGATCGACAGTGATGAGGCCGTCGACACCGGCTTCCGCCGCGTCCTTCGCGAAGCGCGCGGTGCCATAGGCGTGGATCGGATTGTAATAGCCCATCAGGATGATCGGCGTCTTGTCGTCGCCCTTGCGGAAACGGCGCACGAGATCGAGCACTTTGTGGACGGTCATGCCCGCCTTGAGCGCGCGCAAGGACGACGCCTGAACCGAAGGGCCGTCGGCCATCGGATCGGAGAACGGAACACCCAACTCGATCAGGTCGGCGCCCATTTGCGGCAGCTTTTCGAGAATCCTGAAACTCGTTTCGGGATCGGGATCGCCCGCCGTGATGAACGGCACGAACGCCGCGCGACCGTCGCGCTGCAAATCCGCGAAACGCTGGGCGATGCGGCTCATATCTTTTCACCCAACGCCGCGGCGGCCGTGAACACGTCCTTGTCGCCGCGCCCCGACAACGTGACGACGATTATCTTGTCCTTGCCCATCTGCGGGGCGATGCGCATCGCATGCGCCAGCGCATGGGCGGATTCGAGCGCGGGAATGATGCCTTCGTAACGGCTGAGCGCCGTGAACGCATCCATAGCTTCCCTGTCGGTCGCCGAAAAATATTTCACGCGGCCGATATCCTTCAGCCAGGAATGCTCCGGGCCCACGCCCGGATAATCCAGACCCGCCGAAATCGAATGGGCTTCGAGGATTTGGCCGTCGCCATCCTGCAAAAGATAAGACCGTGCGCCGTGCAACACGCCGGGCGTGCCCTTGGAGATCGTGGCGGCGTGGCGCGGCGTATCGGTGCCCTCGCCCGCCGCTTCGACGCCATGGATTTCGACATCGCGATCGTCGAGGAACGGATGGAAGGTGCCGATGGCATTCGATCCACCGCCGACGCAGGCGATCAGGAGATCGGGCAAACGGTGCTCCGTTGCCATGATCTGCGAACGGATTTCATTGCCGATCACGCATTGGAAATCCCGGACAATCTGCGGATAGGGATGCGGGCCCGCAGCGCTGCCGATGATGTAGAACGTGTCGTGCACATTGGCGACCCAATCTCGCAACGCCTCGTTCATCGCATCCTTCAGCGTCTTCGACCCCGACGTGACGCTGCGCACTTCCGCGCCCAGCAGACGCATGCGGAAGACATTGGGCTTCTGCCGCTCGATATCGACCGCGCCCATATAGACGATGCAGGGCAGACCGAACCGCGCAGCGACGGTTGCGGTGGCGACACCGTGCTGACCAGCGCCGGTCTCCGCAATGATGCGCGTCTTTCCCATGCGGCGGGCGAGCAAAATCTGGCCGATGCAATTGTTGATCTTGTGCGCGCCGGTGTGGTTGAGGTCTTCGCGCTTGAGATAAATCTTCGCGCCGCCCAGATGTTCGGTCAGACGTTCGGCGAAATAGAGCGGACTTTCGCGCCCCACATAATTCTTCAGCAGGCCGTCGAGTTCGGCCTGGAATTTGGGATCGCGGCGCGCGTCGTTATAGGCGCGTTCGAGATCGAGCACGAGCGGCATCAACGTTTCGGCGACAAAGCGTCCGCCATAGGCACCGAAGTGACCCTGACTGTCCGGGCCGGTGCGGAAAGAATTGGGCGTTGTCATGCGGCGGCTCCCGCGAACTGCGTCGCGCGCGCCGCCGCGATGAAGGATTGAATCATCTCCGGGCTTTTGACGCCGGGCGCCGTTTCTACTCCGGACGACACGTCCACACCCGGCGCATTCGAGGCCGCAATCGCGCGCGAAACATTTTCCGACGAGAGGCCACCGGCAAGAAACCAAGGCCGCGATATCGTCCGTGAACGGAGCAGTTGCCAGTCGAACGCCACGCCATGCCCGCCGGCGCGATCGGCATTCGCGGGTGGC
>CAZTCU010000385.1:0-2727 GCA_964612235.1 uncultured Rhizobium sp. | reverse complement strand
TCGCGGCGGTCCTGACGGATCTCGCGATTGTCGTGACGGATTTCGCCGCTGTTGAAACGAGTGCGATCTCCGCGATTCCAATCGTGACGGTCGTTGTCGCGGCCGTGATTCCAGTCATGTCCGCGGCCCCAATCGCGATGGTCGCGATCCCAGTTATGGGTGCGGCTCCAGCTGCGATAGCGCCTCCAGTCGTTGTCGCGCACATGGAAGCCATGGCTGCGGTAGTAGTCGAGGCTCAGCGCCGGGCCGTAGCGATAATTGCCGCGCCACCAGCCGGGGCGCGGACCGCGCCATTCGTCACGACGCCAGCCGCCATGGACCCAATACCAATAGTTGCCGCCATAGTAGCGATAGTAGATCGGGCCGTTGTACCAGCGGCCGTGATAGAAGACCGGGCCGTAGTAGACGGGGTACCCCCAATAGTCGTCGGGGCAGCCCCACTCGTCGCAATAGCCGCCGGACGAAACGGAAAACGAGACGCCTCCGCCGGGGCCGAACGTGATTCCGAATCCATCCGCTTTCGCAGGCGCGGAGGCAAACATGGCCGCGCCCGCCATTGTGGCGGCAGCGGCCAAGGCTTTGAAAGTGCTTCGCATCAGAAGTGTCCTTTCCAATAATCCCTTCACTGTTTCAATCATGACAATTCGTACGTGAACTGACGATGAACCCAATCGTTCCGAAAAAAGGCAGACGAAAAAATTTGGCGCGAACGATTATCGCAAAAAGAAAGCGGCCCCGGCAACGCCGCCGGGGCCGCTTTGCAAACCGCGCTGCCTAACGCCAGACGCGCGATTCGCATTCAGTGATTGTGATGGCCGCCGCCGGAGTGACCGGAGTGCCCATGGAACGAGCCGCTGTTTCCGCGGAAGGAGCCGTGGCTGCGTCCGAAATGTTCGGAGCCGTGGAAGCCGCCATAGCGGCCGCCGCGATAATACCCACCGTTGCGGAAGCTGACGTTGTGGGGCACGCGCCCGCGCCATTCGTTACGGTGCCAGCCATTGTTCACCCAATACCAGTCATGGCCGCGCCAGTGACGATGGCGGAACGGACCGCGCCACCATCCACCGTCGTAGAAGATCACGTCGCCGAAGAACGGCGAACCGTAATAGCCGCCGTAATAGGAGCTGTCGTAATACGGATCGCCGCAATAATACGGATCGTAATAAGGGCTGTAGGGATCGCAATAGCGCCCATAGCGATAGCGCGGCGGGCCGTAATAATAGCCGGGATAATATCCCGGATAACCCACGCCGACTCCGATGCCGACGCTCACACGCGCGGACGCGGGCGGTGCGGCCAATGTGGCGGCGCCTGCGATCATCGCGGCACCAAGCGCAATTTTGGCGAGTTTGTTCATAGCTGCTCTCCGAACTGCCAGCCCCTGTCGCTCGCGAAGATCGCAGGGGGCGGCTGAACCCAGTATGAACAATGCTTTCAGGCTTCCCGCCGTTCCGCGGAACCTGCGCGCGAGCAGGATTTACGCCGAGCGTCCGCGCGCATCCACGGGCCAGATCGCTTCCAAAATGTCGCCGCGAACGGCGTGATAGCAATCATAGAGATTGACCGTGGGGTCGCAGTGCGGAACCACGCAACTAAGGACATCTTTCGGCCGCAATTTTTTTTCGCCCGGCGGATAGAACACGCCGCCCTGTTCGTCGCCGAAGAAGAAATAATTGGCGCCTTCCGGCGCGCCGGACAGAATCTTCGGCGCTTCGGCATCGGTTGCAAACGCCTTGAGCCCCGCATCGGTGGTGGCAAGGCCGTCGCGATTGGCGCTGACGACCGTGGTTTGCACGGACAGCGAAACCTCGAACGGGGCGCGGTCGCCGGGCTTTTCCCACACATCGTTGTATTGGCGGTCCATGAAGACGTAGGAGCCGACCTGCAATTCGGTGAGCACGCGCGCATCGGGATCAATGTCAAAGGTGCCGGTGCCGCCGCCGGAGAGGGTTTGCGGCGCGATACCTTTGGCCTTGAGCGCGTCGCGCAGCTCGCCCAGTTCCTTCAGCGCTTCCAGCGAACGCGCGCGGCGTTCGTTGGGCGATTCCATGTGCTGCACCTGGCCCGCGTAACATTGCAGGCCTGCGAATTCCAAAGCAGGCGCGTTTGCGACCTGTTCGACAAGTGCGACGGCGCCCTCGCCCGGACGGATGCCGGTGCGGCCGAGGCCGGGATCGATGTCGATGAAGACTTTCAATTTTTTGCCGCCCGCTTTCGCCGCGTCGGCAAGTTGGCCGGCGATTTCGGCGTTGTCGCAGGTGACGATCAGTTCGCGCATCCTGCCGTTCAACGCGATCACACGCGCGATGCCCGCATCGGTCACCACGGGCGATGTGAGAAGTATGGAGTCGATGCCGCCCGCCGCCAGCGCTTCGGCCTCGCCCAGTTTCGCGCAGCAGATGCCGAGCGCGCCCGCCGCGAGCTGGCGTTTGGCGATCTCGACGCTCTTGTGCGTCTTGGCGTGCGGGCGCAGCGCGATGCCGTGTTTCTTCGCATGCTCGGCCATGCGCGCGATGTTGCGTTCGAGGATGTCGAGATCGACCACGAGTGCGGGGGTTTGGATCTTCGCGCGGCCGCCGGGGACGCCGATGAGGGATTCGTTGAGGTAGGTCATTTTTGCTCTCCAACTTCCTCCCCCGCAAGCGGGGGAGGTGCCACGAGCGTAGCGAGTGCGGAGGGGGGAAGTCGAATATGGTGCGGCGTCACCCCCTCCACCGCTTCGCGGTC
>CAZTCU010000384.1:0-2732 GCA_964612235.1 uncultured Rhizobium sp. | reverse complement strand
GAGAAATTCGTCTTGGTGAACGTCATGTTCGGGACCTGTTTGATGAGGTCCGGGCCGCCGGCTGTTTGTGAGGCGGTGAGCTGTTCCTGGCTGAGTGCCGTGATCGAAATCGGGATCGACTGCACGTCGGCACCGCCAAGTTTCGATGAAGTGACAGTTACCGTTTCGACGGCGGTACGCGGCGGTGCAGCCTGCGCAAGTTCGAATGATGCAATAGCTGTCGGCTGCAGATCGAGGGCTGCCTGATCCCGCACGATGGTCACAGCGCTGCCTTCATGCCGGCGCACGGAGAAGCCCGTGCCGGTGAGGATGCGGGAAAGCGCGGCGTCGTCGGAAAGCTGGCCGCGTACGCCGCGCGTTTGCACGCCCTTGAGCGCGGTTTCGGACACCACCAGAGAAACGCCGGTCTGCTGGGCATAGGCATCGAGCGCGGATTTGAGATCGCCGCTCGGAATGTCGAACGAGCCCGCGAAGGCAGGTGCGCAGAGTGCGGCGACACTGGCACACAGCAACAACCGGCAGACGGTGCTTTCAACTCTTGTCATTTTACCCCCTCAAATTCGTTCGTAACGCGGGTCTCACCGCGAGATCAGGATTTCGTTGCCGCGGGTTTCGACGCGCAGGCCGAACACATCCTGCGCGACGTTGACGATTGCTGCGGTGTCGTTGGACGGGAAGCGGCCGTGGATGGTGAGACGAGCGGCCGCGGGATCGAGGATCACGATCTGCTTTGTATTGTAACGGTTCAGTTCGGCGGCGGCGTCGGCCAGCGTGGTGCGATCGAAGATGATGACGCCGTGGCGCCAGCCGAGTGCGTTGACGATGGCGCGTTCGGGCCGTTTCGTGACCGAGAGCTGGTCGGCCGTGGCATAGGCCACATCGCCGGGCTTGAGGATGGCGGGCTTGGCGCGTTCGGATTCGAAGCGCGCGCTTCCTTCCATCAACGCGACTTCGGTGCGCGCGGAATCCTGACGGATGAGGAATTTGGTGCCCAGATCGACCACGCGATGCGTACCCGCAACGACGAAGAACGGATGGGTTTCGTCATGCTTGATCTGGAAGAACGCTTCTCCATGATCGAGCCACACCTTTCGCGTGTTGCCGGCGGCGATGCGAAGGCGCGTGTCGGTGTTGAGTTCGATCTGCGAACCGTCGCCCAAGGTCAGCGTTTTGCGTTCGCCGATGGCGGTTGTGTAAAGCCGCGCCGCAGGTTCGGTGAAATAGATTTTGGCGGCGACACCGGCCATCGCGACAATGGCGAAGGTGGCGGCGATGCGGAACATCAACGGGCGGATGCGTCGCGAAGGGCCCGCATCGGCCACCCGTTCCACCGGCGAAGGCTTGAGGGCCGCGAGACGCTCGGCATGCGTCCACGCGGCTTTCAGGCGCCAATAGGCCGCGCGGTGGGCGCGCGATTCCGCGAGCCACGCTTCGAGTTCTGCTTCCAGGCTTGCGTTCCAGCTTTCGCTATCGCGCCGTTCGAGCCATTGGGCGGCGACGGCTTCGATCTCGCTGGCGCGCGGCAGGGAGGCGTTCATGTGTCCTCCCGGGGCTTTTCGCCGAACAAGGTGTTGGCGAGCACGCGCATGCCATGGGCGATATGATCGGCGACGGTGCGTTCGGTGATGCCCATGCGAAGGGCGATTTCGCGGCGCGTCATGCCTTCGATCCGGCGCAGCACGACGGCTTCGCGGGCGCGGGGCGGAAGACGATCGAGCGCGAGATTCAATTTGCGCAGCGTGTCGCGGGCGATGACGCTGCGATCCGGGCCCGGTTCGTCGGCGGCCAGCCCGAAGGATTCCATGTCGGCCACGGCATCGATGGGGATGATGTGTTCGCGGCGCACGCGGTTGATGAGGAGATTGCGCGCGGTTGCGAACAGGAAGGGTCTGGTGCGCTCGGGGATTTGTGTTTCGGCGACTTCAAGGAGCTGGGCGTAGATTTCCTGGCGGAAATCTTCCAGATCGGCCTTGTTGCGCCAATTCTGATGCAGGAAATGCATCAACATCGCCTCCAGCGGCAGCACCTCGCGGACGAACCAATCCTCTACGGCAGACACAAAGCCGGCCTCGCCCGCTTTGCGCGGGTCGCCCGTTTCAATGCTGGTCTCCGGCGTTTTCTCGGCCATCCCTCGCCAGTTTCCGCCTCTGCGAGAGGTCAGGTGACTGGGTTCAGCCTATAGGACAATCGGCGATGGCGGCGGTACGTGTGGCGGGCAACAAAAAAGGCGAGGCGCGCGCGAGAGAAATTTTGTTGTTCTCTTCCGCGAGCGATCCCGCCTTTTTTGGACGATGCTTCAGCAGCGAACGGTTTCGGCCGCAACATCAAGCGTAACCGGCGCCCGCACATCCACCCGTCCCGCGGAGTCATATGAAGCAGGATTGCCAGACCCACTCCAAACGGATGCGCACAAGGCTCGCACCCTTCCCTGTATTTCCCCATGCGCTGCTGCCGCCTTCCGGTGGCGGCAAATGATGTGTCTTTCGTCCTCCAAAACGATGAGAACGAATATAGAACATTCGGGACGGGGTTTCAAGTCCTATAAGGAAATTTTTCTTCTTTTCGAATCAAAAACTTATTGGCTCTTAAAGAAAAAAGCGGCGGATTGCTCCGCCGCTGAGGGAGGGAATGGCGTATCCGCCCCTATCCGCCCAGGCCGATGCTTATCGTGGCGTAGGGGCCGTAGAATCCGAGGTCTTTGGTGTGCCGCGCGTCGATGCCGGTATCGACCG
>CAZTCU010000383.1:0-2754 GCA_964612235.1 uncultured Rhizobium sp. | reverse complement strand
GGCGAGATCGTCACGGAGTCTTCGGCGTTGCTGTTGACCATCGCAGACCGGCATCTGGAGGCGAAGCTGTTGCCGCCGCAGGGAAGTGCTGCGCGTGCCGAAGCCTATCGTTGGATCGGGTTCATGGCATCGGAGATTTATCCGATGGTCGAGATTGTGGATTATCCGGAACGCTTTACCCCGGATGGCGCGGACGAGGAAATCGTTCGCACCAAGGCGCGAGATAGGATCCGCGAGCGGTTTCTGATCCTTGAAAAAGCGATTGCGGAGCCTTGGCTTTTGCCGACAGGTTTTTCAGCCGCCGATATATACGCAGCGATGTTCAGTCGGTGGTCGCTTGGGAAAGAGTGGCGCGATTCAAATTTGCCGAAAGTGAACGCATTGACGAAAGCAGTGTCGGAGCGGCCGCGGATTGCGCCGGTCTGGCAGAAGCATTTCGCGGGACGTTAGGCGTTTTCGAGCACGATGCCTTTTTCTGCGAAGAAGGGGGCCAGTTCGTCCGCTTCGTACATTTCGCGCAGGATATCGCAGCCGCCCACGAATTCGCCCTTCACATAAAGCTGGGGAATGGTGGGCCAGTTGGAGAATTCCTTGATGCCCTGACGGACTTCGGGGTCTTTCAGAACGTCGACGGCTTTGTATTTCACGCCGAGATTGGAAAGGATCTGCACCACTGTCGCCGAGAAACCGCATTGCGGGAAAACGGGCGTGCCTTTCATGTAAAGCACGACGGGGTTTTCCTGGATGTCCTTGGTGATCTGGTCGTGGGCGGTCATGGCTTGGAGCCTCGATTTTCAATCTATGACTTAGGGAGCAGCAAGGGCGACGTCAAGGTTTCTAGTCCTTTGGCGCGGTTTGCAGCGACAGCGCGTGCAGCACGCCGCCCATACGGCCCTTGAGTGCTTCGTAAACCATCTGGTGCTGCTGGACGCGCGTTTTGCCTTTGAAGGCGCTGGATGTGACCATGGCAGCGAAGTGATCGTTGTCGCCGGCCAGGTCGGTGATCTTGATGTCGGCGTCCGGGAACGCCTCTTTGATCAGTTTCTCGATTTCGCCTGCTTGCATTGCCATGGCGGACCTCAATTCGTGTGCGGCGCGGACATATAGGCGGGAAACCAGCCTTCGTGCGCGCGCTTCAATTCGGCAAGCGTAACGCTTGCGTTGCCCACTTCGATCTTATCGCCGCCGGTGTGCCCAAGCAAAAACGCCGGAACGCCTGACGATTTTGCGTCGGCAAGGATGCGGTCCGCTTCGGCTTGGGGAACTGCGAGCAGATAGCGCGCCTGATCTTCGCCATAGAGGAAGGCGATGGAGTTCTCCGCGATCTGCGCGCCGATGTTCTTCGGCATTCCCATTTCGGCCAGCGCCACAAGCAGGCCACCGTCGGACAGATCGTGCGCCGTGTCGGCGCGGCCTTGTTCGATCAGTCCGCGCACGAAATCGCCATTGCGTTTCTCTGCCGTGAGATCGACAGGGGGAGCCGCGCCTTCTTCCTTGCCTTCGATTTCGCGCAGATAAATCGACTGGCCGAGATGGCCTTTAGTTTCGCCGATGAGGATGATTGCATCGCCTTCGCGCTTGAACGCGACGGTCGCCATGCGGGTCACGTCTTTCATCAGGCCGACACCGCCGATGGCGGGCGTCGGCAGAATGCCTTCGCCATTGGTCTCGTTGTAAAGCGAGCAATTGCCGGAGATGACGGGATAGTCGAGGCCGCGGCAGGCTTCGCCGATGCCATCCACGCCCGCTACGATCTCCCACATGGTGTCGGGCTTCTGCGGATTGCCGAAATTGAGATTGTCGGTGATCGCGAGCGGTTTTGCGCCCACCGCCGTCAGGTTTCGCCATGTTTCGGCGACGGCTTGTTTCGCGCCTTCGAACGGATCGGCTTTGCAATAGCGCGGCGACACGTCGGTCGAAATCGCGAGCGCTTTCTTGGTGTTGTGAACGCGCACGACTGCCGCATCCCCGCCCGGCACCTGCACAGTGTCGGCCATGACGGTGTTGTCGTATTGCTCCCATATCCAGCGGCGCGAGGCCATGTCGGGGGAAGCGATGATCTTCAGAAGGGATTCCATCACCGGTTTCGAAGCGTCGATGGACGGATTGCCGGTCGTGGGCGCGCGCTTGGTGTAAGGCCGGTCATAGATAGGCGCGGCATCCGACAACGCCGTGATCGGCATATCGGCAACCGTTTCGCCCTTGTGCTTCACCACCAGACGGTTGGTGTCGGTGGTGATGCCGATGACGGCGAAATCCAGTTCCCACTTTTTGAAAATCTCTTCTGCCTGGGCCTCGCGGCCGGGTTTCAATACGGCCAGCATGCGTTCCTGGCTTTCCGACAGCATCATGTCGTAAGCGGTCATGTTGGCTTCGCGTTGCGGAACGCGATCGAGATTTAGTTCGATGCCGCTGCCGCCCTTGTCGCCCATTTCGGCGGACGACGAGGTAAGGCCCGCAGCCCCCATGTCCTGAATGGCGATGATCGCGTCCGTCGCCATCAGTTCGAGACAGGCTTCGAGCAGAAGTTTCTCCGTGAAGGGATCGCCCACTTGTACCGTGGGACGCTTTTCTTCCGACGCGTCGTCGAATTCCGCGCTCGCCATCGTCGCGCCATGGATGCCGTCGCGGCCCGTCTTCGAGCCGATATAGACGACCGGATTACCGGCACCTTTCGCAGCGGAAAGGAAAATCTTGTCCTGCCGCGCAAGGCCCACGCACATCGCGTTGACCAGGATGTTGCCGTTGTAGCTT
>CAZTCU010000382.1:0-2757 GCA_964612235.1 uncultured Rhizobium sp. | reverse complement strand
AAGCGCGCGGGCTGGCTGTGCGCGCTGTTCCTGAGCGAGATGCTGACCGCAAGCGCCATGCAGCATTTCGCGGACGAATTGCAGCGGGCCATCGTGCTGACCCTGTTCATTCCGCTGATCATGAGTTCGGGCGGCAATTCGGGATCGCAGGCGACCTCGCTACTGATCCGCGCGCTTGCGCTTCAGGAGGTGCGCCTGCGCGATTGGTGGCGCGTGGCCTTGCGCGAAATCCCCACCGGCATCGCGCTGGGCGCGATCCTGGGCGTGGTCGGCATCGGGCGCATCGTGCTGTGGCAGACGCTCGGCATCTACGATTACGGCCCGCACTGGTTGCTGGTCGCCGTCACAATCGGCACGGCACTTGTGGGAATCGTGCTGTTCGGATCGCTGTCGGGTTCGATGCTGCCCTTCATCCTGAAACGCTTCGGCTTCGATCCGGCAAGCGCGTCCGCGCCGTTCGTGGCCACGCTGGTGGATGTGACGGGGCTCGTCATCTATTTCTCGGTGGCGCTTCTCATCTTGCAAGGAACGCTGCTTTAGTTTCTGTTTGGCCGATGATCCCCTTCACCGGAAACCCGCTCGACCGGGCGAGCGAAAAACGCCCCGACACCGGATGGATCGAGGCCAAACGGCGCGATCCTTCCACGCTCGTCCTGCCGATGTGGCGGCTGCAGCCTTTCCTGCGCGGCCCCGACAGCGCACCCGCGCCGCTGGAATTGGGATTGATGCGTCCCGGCCTGGCGGATTCGCTTGCGGCACCGGGCGCGCCGTGGGTGTTTCTGGGTCTCGAAGGGCGCAACGCCATGTTCGCGCTCGACATCAGCGCGGCCGAAGATCCCGCCAATACGGGGCCGCTTGCGGGGCTGGGACATTTCCGTGAAGCACGCCAGGCCGCGATGATGCTCGATCCGCGCGATGCGGCGATCATGGGTCAGGCGAAAGCCATGATCGACTGGCATCAACGCCACGGCTTCTGCGCACGCTGCGGAACGCGCACCACGATGGCGGATGCGGGATACAAGCGCGTCTGCCCGAATTGCAACGCCGAACACTTCCCGCGCACCGATCCCGTCGTGATCATGCTCGCGACACATGGCGATGCGTGTCTCGTTGGCCGCGGCAAACAATTCCCGCGCGGCATGTTTTCGGCATTGGCCGGTTTCATCGAACCGGGCGAGACCATCGAGGAAGCGGTGCGGCGCGAGTTGATGGAGGAAGCGGGGCTGAAGGTGGGGCACGTCGCCTATCACACGACGCAACCCTGGCCGTTTCCGTCATCGCTGATGATCGGTTGCTACGCCGAAGCCGAAAGCCGCGACACCAAAGTCGACGAAACCGAGATCGCCGAAGTGCGCTGGCTCGAACGCGATCTCGCACGGCGGCTGGTCAAGGGCGAAGGCGTGGACGGCGTGTGGGTGCCGCCAGCTATCGCCATCGCACATCACCTGATCAAGGATTGGGCGGAGCGATAACGCTACCGCCGCGTCGCGATATATTCCGCTTTCAGTTTCCAGCTTCCGAACCTGTCCGAGATTTCGCGGCGCCAGCGGAAGGACGCGGCGTCGATGCCGGAGAATGTCTCGCGCACAGTTGCACCGTTTCCATCGGTCGCCGCCTGCACGATCTGGCGGCCTTCCTGTTTGGCGGTGAAGGCTTCCTCGGTCTGCGTGGTGGGATTGAAGTAATGCACGCGCCACATCCCGCTTGCCGGGTCGAAGACACGCAACGTGGTTGCACAGCGATTTCCTTTCGCGAGCGCGCCATTCCTGCGTTCGCCGCGCGGGGGCACCATTAAAACGTCCTGCATCGCACGGCCTTCCAGAATCCATGCGAAATGCCATTCGCCGCGCGAAACGCGGCGCGCGCCGTCGCCTTCGAGATCGAACACTTCGACGTCCCACGAACCGACAAAGGCCGCGTAGATCGCATTCGCGCTCTGCGCGATATCCGGATGCGGACCGCGCGCGGCCAGCGCTTCGAACATTTCATTCCCGTTCATTCCGACCTCCCTGTCGCGCGCGCACGGGTAACGGGCCGCGAACGGCCCTGTGCGACGTGCCAGTCGTGTTCCTTGCGAGCGCTCCGCGATGCCAACGGCACCGCGAGAACCGGTAGAATCCCGGCGCTCCCAGATAAAACGGTTAAACCGAATTGGAGGTTCCAAATGCCGGAAGGACGGTTCCGTGGCCGGATTGTGGCGCGATTGCGTTACGGCATGTTCGCGCGGAACGGGTGCGCCTTGTAGACGCCAAGCACGGTGAGCTTGCTGGTGAAGAATTGCAGTTCTTCAAGCGCCAGCCGCACCGAACGGTCTTCAGGATGGCCTTCGATGTCGGCATAGAACTGTGTCGCGTTGAACGATCCGCCGAGCTGATAGGATTCGAGCTTGGTCATGTTCACGCCGTTGGTCGCGAAACCGCCCATCGCCTTGTAGAGCGCGGCGGGCACGTTTCGCACGCGGAACACAAAGGTCGTCACCACCGGCGTGCCGTCATAGGCGGCATCGTCAGGCTCGCGCGCCATGATCAGGAAGCGCGTCATATTGTGGGTTTCGTCTTCGACATCACCTTTGAGGATGTCGAGGCCATAGGTTTCCGCCGCCAGTGACGAAGCAATGGCGGCAATCGATTTGTCTTTGGTCTCGGCGACATGGCGCGCCGAGCCCGCCGTGTCATGCCAGTTCTGCGCGGTCAGTTTGAGATCGCGGATGACCTTGCGGCATTGGCCGAGCGCGGGCGCCTGGCTCATCACCGTCTT
>CAZTCU010000381.1:0-2775 GCA_964612235.1 uncultured Rhizobium sp. | reverse complement strand
ATAGAAGCCCACCGCTTCCCATGGTTTGTCGTCGAGGCTCATCTTCCAGCCGCGCGTATCGCCCACGGCATAGGCAGCCGATCCGGCGAGCACTGGGATGGCGAGCAATCCTGTCCCGATGATGCCCAGCGAAAACAGCAGAAACGCGAAATTGCCGGCCAATGGCTGAAGCGCCTGTGCGGCGTCTGCGGCGGTTGCGATATCGGTCTTGCCGGCGGCGTGGAGCGTGGCGGCGGTTGAGATCATGATGGCGAGCGCCACGAGATTCGAAAGCGCCATGCCGACGATGGTGTCGAACCGCATATGGGCAAACGCGCCGGGCGCTTCATCAGGGTCTTCCAGCAGCGGCTTTTCATTTGCGTGATGTTCGACTTCCTCCACCTCCTGCGCGCTTTGCCAGAAGAATAGATAGGGGCTGATCGTCGTACCGAAAATCGCGACCACCGTGATGGCGGCATCTTTCGAGACAACGGCACTCGCCCCGATCACGGAAAGTCCCACGGCCGACCAATCAACGTGAAGCGAAAAGACCAACGCGACATATGAAAAGAGGCTGAGCGTCAGCACCATCAGAAAGCGGGCATATTTCTGGTAGGAGATGAACATCTGCAGCAGAAGGGAAACCGCTGCGAACACAATCGTAAAGGTGTGCTGGCCCCAGCCGAAGACAAGTTCTGCCGCGGCTCCCATGGCCGACATATCCGCGCCGACATTGATGGTGTTGGCGATGAACAGAAGCGTCACAAGCGAAATCACGAGCCAGCGCGGCATGATCTTCGCCATGTTGTAGGCAAGCCCGCGCCCGGTTACGCGGCCGATATGCGCGCTGACAAGCTGTATCGCCGCCATCAGCGGGAAGGTGAGCACCAACGTCCAGGTAAGGCCGAGGCCGAACTGCGCGCCGCCTTGCGAATAGGTGGCGATGCCGGATGGATCGTCGTCGGCGGCGCCCGTGATCCAGCCGGGCCCCAGTTGTTCTTTTTGGGCGACTGAACGGACGCGGGAGAAGAAGGCGGCTATCTGTTGCCGCCGCCTTTTCCCCGTTTGTCCCATTCGCGTCCCCTCGCCGGACTTACATCGTTACAACCACTTTGCCGGTCGCCTTGCGGTCGGCGAGCAGACGGATCGCTTCGCCGGCGCGGGCGAGGGGAAAGCGGGCGGAGATGTAGGGCTTGATCTTGCCTTCAGCCACCCATTGCGCGATTTCGGCGAGGTGCTCCTGGTTGCGCTTCGGGTTGCGCGCGGTGAAGGCGCCCCAGAATACGCCCAGCACATCGCAGCTTTTGAGCAGCGTGAGGTTCAGCGGGATTTTCGGGATTTCGCCCGCTGCGAAACCGATCACGAGGAAGCGGCCTTCCCAGTTCATCGCGCGGATCGCGGGTTCGGAATAATCGCCGCCGACGGGATCGTAGAGCACGTCGGCGCCGTTGCCGCCGGTGAGTTTCTTGATCGTCTCGGAGAGTTCTTTCTGCTGGTCGCGGCTGAGCGAACCGGAAGGATAGACGAAACCGTCATCCGCGCCGTGTTTCTTCGCGAGATCGACTTTCTCCTGGCTCGATGCGCCCGCGATCACGCGCGCGCCCATCGCCTTGCCGAGTTCGACGGCGGCGAGGCCGACGCCACCCGCGGCACCCAGCACGACGAGATTTTCGCCGGGCTTGAGTTTGGCGCGATCCTTCAGCGCGTAGTGCGACGTGCCATAGGTGAGGATCAATGCGGAGCCGGTTTCGAAATCCATGCTGTCGGGCATCGGGATGAGGCGGCCTGCGTCAACCGCCACTTCTTCGGCCATGCCGCCATTGCCGACGGAGGCGATCACGCGGTCGCCCGGCTTGAAACGCGTGACACCTTCGCCGACCGATTTCACCACGCCCGCCACTTCGGCGCCGGGCGCGAACGGCAGCGCGGGTTTGAACTGGTATTTGTTCTCGATGATCAGGAAGTCGGGGAAGTTGACCCCGCAGGATTTGATGCTGACCACGACCTGGTTCTTGCCCGCCACCGGATTTGACACTTCTGTTAATTGCAGCGTCTCCGGCGGTCCATATTCCTTGCAGAGCATTGCTTTCATGGGCTTTTCCTCTCGGGCAATCCGGTTGCGATAGCTATTGCCCGCGACCATAGGCAAGAGCCGCGGTCTCGCCAAGCCGCCCTGAATGTCGCGGCGGAAAGGCGTATAGTGCGCGAGTCCAAAGGGAAGGGCAGAGCTTTTATCACGGAGCAAAACAATATGAGGAAAGCGCTATTGGCGGCGGCAGGTTTGATGCTGCTGGCGGGGCCGGCACTCGCTGCCGGAGACAGTTGTTTGAGGGTCGGTCAGATCTACGATTGGAAGGCGAAGGATTCGAGCACGCTGATCGTCGAGGATACGTTCCACCGCAAGTTCAAGGTGGACCTGCTCGGGTCGTGTATCAATCTCACATTCAAGCAGCGCATCGGTTTCGCTTCGCCGGGCGGCACGTCGTTGTCGTGTCTTTCGGGCGGCGACACCGTGTTCTTCCGCGACAGTACGCTCGGCAAGCAGAAATGCTCCGTGAAAGAGGTGAGCGCCTACACGCCGGAAATGGAAAAGGCGGACAAGGACGCCGAAGCCGCGAAGAAAGCGGGCGAGGCACCGCAGGAACCGCCCAAGCCGCTTTAGATGTAATAACTTACCTCCCCTTTACGGGGAGGTCGGCGTCGTGCATCGGCACGACGACGGGTGGGGTTTCACGCACGGTATTCGTTGCGCGGCCCCCCACCCGCCGCGCGTCCGAACGCTGGCGCTACGGACCG
>CAZTCU010000380.1:0-2813 GCA_964612235.1 uncultured Rhizobium sp. | reverse complement strand
CCTCCGGCAAACGGCGGGTGGTGCTGGTGCTCGACCAGATCACCGACCCGCACAACGCTGGCGCCATTCTTCGGTCGGCGGCGGCGTTCGGCGTGGATGCGGTGGTCGTGCAGGACCGCCACGCGCCGCCGGAATCCGGTGTGCTGGCGAAAGCGGCTTCGGGTGCGCTCGATGCGGTGCCGATTGCAACCGTGGTGAACATCGCGCGCACGCTGGAACAACTCGGCGAACGGGATTTCTGGCGCGTGGCGCTGGCGGGCGACGGCGATCAATCGTTGCGCGAAGCCGTGACGACCGGAGATGTGGCGCTGGTTCTTGGTTCGGAAGGATCGGGCGTGCGCAGGCTCGTGCGCGAGCGTTGCGATACGAGTGCGTTCATCCCCATCGATTCGGCGACGGAGAGTTTGAACGTCTCCAATGCGGCGGCGGTCGCGCTTTACGAACTGCGCCGCTGACGGGAACCATTAACCCTCCAGCCTAGTTATCTCCCCGGCGAAACATGACGGGCAGGAAACCGCGCGCTCATGTCTTTTGTGGCTGATCGGGATTTGCTTCCGATCATCCTGATCTTGTGGCTGGTCACCGGCCATATGTGACGGTTCGCGGCCCCGCCTCTCGCTTTTCCCCCTCGCAATGGGAGGCGGGTGCCGCACCGATCATTGCGTGGCGATTTGCGTTCCGCCGAAATCCTCGACGATCACGAGCACGCGATAGCCTTCGCGGAATTTCAGTTTCCCATCGGCATCGCGCATCAGCGTGCCGTCGCGGCGCGTACTTTGCGTGCGGCTGTCAAAAGCCATGCGGGGCACTCTCCCGCGATAGTCTTCATTGACGAGCTGAAACAGTTCTCGCGCATTTGACGGCGAAAGGCGCACGCATCCCGCACTTGCTCGCGAGCCGAGGCGGTCGCTTTCGTCCGTGGCGTGAATGGCGAGGCCAACGCGCGCACCCTTGTACCAGGCATCGAAGAACATCGCGTGCGGCATCGCTTCATCCCAGGTGGCAGACCGATAGTCGGTGAAGATGCGCTCGGGATCGAGTTCGTAGTAGCCGGGCAGAGTGGACGTGAAACGGATTACACCGCGCGCGTTGCGCTCCACACGTTCGCGGCCCGTCGACACAGGCCAGTCGTGCAGCAGTTCAAAACCATTCGGCCGTTTGCGCAGCACATACATGTGTTGCGCGTGCGGTCCGTGCGCGGCTTTGCTGACATAGAGGAACAGGTCGAAGTTCTGGGCGAGTTCGGGCGCGAGAGTTTCCCGCAACCGTTTCACGCCGAAATCTTCCGGCGGTGGGTTTTGCGGCAGGCGTCTCAAATCGAGTTCGAGCGAGACTTCGCGCGCGGTGGTGGAAAGGCCGGCGGCTTGCATGCGCACGGAATGGGAAAGCTTGAAAGCGTCCGGCGGCAGCGTGAGCGAGACGGTTTCGGCGGGGGGCATTGCACTGGCCTGCCCCACCAGCGAAAGCGCGAATGTGCCTGCCGCTACCCCCAGCCATCTCATGGCATGAAGCTTGGACAGACTCGACGGTTCCCGCAAGCCGTCAGCCGTGGACGCGCTTCCATTCCGCGGGCAGCCAGCGCGAACTGCGCCAGTAGCAGAAGGCGCCCATCAAGCCCGTGACGATGCTGAACATCAGGGCATAGCGCAGAGAATCATCGCCATAGGCCGGTTTCAGGAGATCGCTGATGTACCCGATGGTCAGCGGGCCGAGACCCAGGCCGATTATATTCAGTACAAAGAGCAATATGGCGACCGATTGGGCGCGCATCCTCAAGGGGACCAGCCCTTGCGTCATCGCGAAAGCCGGACCGACATAGGTCGCCCCCATCATGACGGGAACGATGGCGGCGGCGAGCGTGATGGGTGTCGATTCCGAAAGGTAGAAAATCGGCGCGAAGGAGATTGAAAGAAACGTCGCGATGATCGGGATGTAAAGATACCAGCGTATGTCCGCTTTGCCGTAGCGATCCGCGAACACGCCTGCGAGATAGGTGCCGATGGCGCCGGGGATGCCAGTGAGAAGCGCAAGCGCAACGCTCACCTGCACCAGCGTCATGTGATGAGAAACGATCAGGAATTTGGGGATCAGAAATATTCCCGCATAACCGCCGAACGAACTGAGCGACGTGCCGATGGCAAGCCAGCGGATGGATTTCAGCTTCCAAAGATAGCTCGCGACCGCCCACACGCCCGGCGTCGCCTGATCGTCCACCATCTTGTCGGCGAGGCCGCGTTTCGGTTCGGCGACTGTCGTCATCAACACGATCGCCAAAATGAGACCCGGAATGCCGGCGGCGATAAGAGCATTGCGCCAGCCATAGTGCTGAGCAATCCAGCCGCCGCCGAAGAAGCCCACGAACAAGCCGATGTTCAATCCGGCGGAATAGAATGACAGCGCGGAGGCGCGTTTCTCCGGCGGATAGAGATCGGAGATCATCGAATTGATGGAAGGACCGGTGCCGGCTTCTCCGATGCCGGTGCCGAAGCGGGCGAGCAGCAGATGCACGAAGCTCATCGCATAGCCCGAGATGAACGTCATGAAGCTGAAAACGGCGAGAGACGCCGCGACGACGTTCCGGCGGTTCACGCGGTCGGCGATAATCGCGAGCGGTACGCCGAGCGTGGCGTAGAGCACGGCAAACGCCGTGCCGCCGAGAAGGCCGAGATCGGCGTCGGTGAGGGTGAATTCCTTCTGAATCTGCGGCAACAGGATTCCGAGGATCTGCCGGTCCAGGTAATTGACCACATAGACCAGTGTCAGGATGACGAGCACATAGGTCCGGTATCCGGGCGTCACCGCCTCTGAGGAGG
>CAZTCU010000379.1:0-2822 GCA_964612235.1 uncultured Rhizobium sp. | reverse complement strand
CACAGCCAAAAACAAGAGGAGCCAAAAACAAGAAGGGCGGAAGCATTGCTGCTTCCGCCCTTTGAATTCACTGGCGATGAGCTTGGCTTAGACGACGCCGCGCTTGTGTTCGCCGATGACGATCCGGCCGGGGTTGAAAGCGGCCTTGAAGACCGAAAGGGCTTTGCGAGGTTCGGCGTCTCCGCACATGAAGACGTCGAATGCTGCGTAGCCTTTTTCCGGCCAGGTATGGACGCTGATATGGCTCTCGGCGAGAACGGCGACGCCTGAGATGCCGCCTCCTTCCGAGAACGTGTGCAGATGAATGTGCAGGAGCGTGGCACCTGCCTGATTCACTGCATCGATCAGCGCCTGTTCGATCCGATCCCGGTCGTCGAGTCCCTCGGCTTCCCAAAGATCTATGATCAGGTGACTACCCGCAAAGGTCAGTCCGTTACGTGTGATGAAGTGGTCCTTGCGGTCCTCATCCCTTGGGGGAATAGGAACCGGAACGGTCCTCGCAGAAACGCGGGCACGAGGAGCCCTTGCTTCTTTGATCGCCGCTACGAGTTCGAGTCGAGCCATTCTGGCACCTACCCTCTCAAAAGCGTTGACACCTGATGCCTGCCGCCTTTGGACGACCTCGTCCGGGGGCACATAACACCGCTAAGAAGAAAGCGGCGGGCGAAAGGGTCTCTTTCGCGTCCGCCGCTTTGTCCCCGAGGGAACGAACGGAATATAGGGCCGCTTGTCCCCCATGCAAGAATTTTTAGACCCCGGGGGTAAATTTTTTCTGTCGCACGCTTGTCTCTGTCACACTTCTCGCCGCCGCTTCGACGCTGCAGCGGCCATGGACGAAGCGTCTCGCGCGCCTTAAAAGCGCCTCCGCTTTGCCGCTCCGACAGCCTTCAGGCGCTGTCACAAACTGAAAGGTTTTGCGATGCCAATGAGCCAGAAGGGCAGCCACAAGGAACGCCTCCACAAGGGTTACGCCCAGGTCATGGAGCTTGTCGGCGCGCCGCTTGTCGATCAAAAAAGCCAATATCAGCGCATCAAAATCTTCGACACGGTGGCGAACGGGCGCGTGATGACGCTCGACGACATCGTCCAGATCACCACGCGCGACGAGAGCGCCTACGCCGAGATGCTGACGCATCTGCCGCTCCTGGAGCACGGCCGCGCCGCCCGCGTGATGATCGTCGGCGGCGGCGACCTCTCCATCGCCGACGAGGCGCTTAAGCATAAGGGCGTGCGGGAAGTCGTTCTTGTGGATATCGACGGCGACGTGGTGGAACTCTGCCGGAAACACTTCTCCGAGATCAACGCGCGCGCCTTCAAGGACAAGCGACTCACCGTGGAGATCGCCGACGCCTTCGAATATCTCGGCCGCAAGGAGAGCAAAGGCCGCTTCGACCTGATCGTCGCCGACCGGCCCGATCCCGTCGGCCCCGGCAAGGCGCTGTTCGGCGAAACCTTCTACGACCGCGTGAAAGGCGCGCTGAGGCCCGGCGGCTTCGCCACCTTCCAGACAGGCGTGCCTTTCTACCAGCCGTGGGAGATCACAGAGGCGCTGGAGGAGCTCAAAGGCTTCTTCCCGTCTTCCGGCCTCTACCTGACGGTGGTGCCGACCTATATCGGCGGCTTCATGGCGCTCAGCTGGGCCTGCAACGGCAAGGCGAAACTCGGCACGCCGGCCGGCATCAAGAAAGCCACGGCCGCTTTCAAGCGCGCCAAGCTCAAGACCGACTACTACAACCCCGCCGTCCACGCGGCCGCATTCGCGCTGCCGGAGTGGATCAAGCGGCTGGTTCCCAAATCTTGACAATCGTACCGTATACCGGTACGCTTTCTCCATGATCCGATCCTTTGCCGACAAGCGCACGGCAGCGATTTTTGCCGGGCTTGGCGTCAAAGGATTGCCACCGCAAATCCAGCAGCGGGCGAAGGCAAAATTGCATTCGCTCGATGCGGCAGCAGCGGTGGACGACCTGCGCAATCCGCCCGGCAACCGCTTGGAACGGCTCAAGGGCGACCGGGCCGGGCAACACAGCATCCGCATCAACGAGCAGTGGCGGATCTGTTTTGTCTGGCGCAACGGCGAGGCGTGGGACGCGGAAATCGTGGACTATCATTGAGGAGTGTCATGGCTATCCGGCGTGAAGATTTGGATGCGGGCCGCGTCGATTTCAAAGGCGTGGCGAGCGGAACGAAATTGCATCCCGTCCATCCGGGCGAAATCCTGCGGACGGATTTTCTGGAGCCGTTGGACATCAGCGTCTACGCGCTGGCCAAGGCGATCCACGTTCCACGCTCGCGCGCAAACGACATCGTGCTGGAGCGCCGTAGTATCACGGCCGATACCGCCATCCGGCTCGCGCGCTATTTGCGCACGACGCCGGAATTCTGGGTCAATCTTCAATCCCGCTACGACCTGGATGTCGCGCGCGGGGAATCGCACGGGAAAATCGAGCGCCAAATAGAGCCTTACGCGGCGTGAGCGAAGCAGGCCTTCCGTCGCCCGATGCGCGCGAGGCGGCGCTCTATGCGCGCTTTCGCGAACTGGGGATTGCATGGAAGACCTATGAGCACACGGCCGTATTCACCGTGGAAGAAGCTGCCGCGCTCTATGCGCAGCAGCCGGGCGGGCACACGAAGAACCTGTTCCTGAAAGACAAGAAGGACGGGCTCTGGCTTGTCGTGGCGCGCGACGATCTCGCCGTCGATCTCAACGCGCTGTCGAAGCAATTGGGCGCGCCGCGTTTCTCGTTCGGTTCGGCGGAGTTGCTGATCGCCACGCTCGGTATTGCGCCGGGCTCCGTGACGCCGTTTGCGCTGATGAACGA
>CAZTCU010000378.1:0-2835 GCA_964612235.1 uncultured Rhizobium sp. | reverse complement strand
AAGTCCGGCTGCCTCATATGGTTATATTGCCATACAAAAGTATGGTTGTCAGCCCTCGTCATACTCAGAAAGAAACCGTGTCTTTCATCCCTGGAAGTGGGCGGATAAGCGAAGGCCATGGTCTCCTCCGCCATCATCTTCGATTGCGACGGCGTGCTCGTGGATAGCGAGGTGCTGGCGCATGAGGTCGAGGCGCGCGTGCTGTCGTCCATCGGGCTGCACTACGATCCGCACGAGTTCAAGGCGCGGTTCATGGGGATGAGCGATGTGGCGTTTCGGGCCGCGCTCGATGCCGATGGGCAGGCGCGGTTGGGGCGGTCGATCCTTGCCGAGATCGAAGGGCCGATGGACGAGCAATATCATCACGCAATGGAGACGCGGCTCGCCGAAGTGCCCGGTGCGCTTGCGGCCGTGCGCGATGTGCGCGGGTTGAAGGCGGTCGCGAGTTCGTCGCGCGAGGCGGCGCTCGAAAAGAAATTGAAGAGGACCGGGCTGTGGGAGCATTTCGCGCCGCATGTCTATTCGGCGGAGCATGTCATTCACTCAAAGCCCGCGCCCGACCTGTTCCTGCATGCGGCGAGCGCGCTTGGCGTTTCGCCGCGCGATTGTCTCGTGCTCGAAGACAGCGTGAACGGCGTGACGGCGGCTCACGCCGCAGGCATGCGCGTCTGGGGTTTCATGGGCGGCGGACATATGGATGAACAGTCTCGCGCGCGCCTGGAAGCGGCAAAGGTCGAACGCGTGATCGAGGATTGGGCGCATTTCACCCAAGCCTTGAGTTCCCTCGCCTAGGCGCTCACACTCCACAATGGTTGGTGGCTGTCGGAGGGTGGGCATGCGTATCGTGCTCGTTGTTGCGGCTCTCTCATTCACGCTGTCGGGATGTGTGGTGGTCGATACCGCCGCAACCGTTGCCGACGCGGGCGTCACGGTGGCATCCACCGCGGTCGATGTGACGGCGGGCACGGTGAAAACCGTGGCGCACACGGTCACGCCGAGCGACAGCAAAAAAGACGAAGACGACCGCCGGTCTCAGTGACCGAAGACCCGGATCGCGGCCCAGACAATCGCGCCCATCAGCGCCATCAAGGTCAACATCCAGACGGCGCGGCCCAAGGTGGAGCCCACCTCGCTCGCGAAGTTCTCTTCGTCGGGTTCAAGCGGGTGCGGCGGCAGGTCTTCGGGGTCCATGGATGAAGATTAGACGGCGCCAGGCAGCCCGTCACTGACCCAGATCAAGCGTAATTGAAGCTCACGCTGATGCGCTGGCCCCGCACAGCGTTCTGAGGCACTTCATGGCGCAGCCAGCTTTCCCACAGAAGCACCGTGCCGGGCGTGGGCGCGATCCTGACGAAGGTCTGGCTGGCCCGCGGCGCGTTCGGCTTCCTGGTGGGGGCTGCCATCATCATGGCAAGGCGGGGGTCTTCGAACTTGATCGCGGAGGCACCTTTGGGGATGGCGACGTAGTAGGTGCCGCTGATGACCGAATGCGGATGGATGTGCGCTGTGTGGACGCCGCCCTTCTCCATCACATTGATCCAGAGGGAATCGAGTGCAAGCTTCCGCTCCGCAAGATCGAAGGCGAGCGTCTTCGCGAACGCCTTCACATGCGTATCGAGATGTTTCTTCAAATCCGCGAACACCGGCGCGCGCAACGGCAGATCGTTCAGCGAGGCATAGGAGGTGTAGCCGGTATAGCCATGCTCTTTCGACCAGCGTTGGCCCGCACGATCCTCGCGCGAAATGGTGATGCAAGTACGGGCGAGTTCGGCGTTGAGGGCGCGCGTGCGCGGCAGCACCTTTCGGTACAGCCGCGTCGCGAACAGCGTTTCGATGGTCACGCGAAAGCCGCTTAGGCTTCTTCGCCTTCCGCCACGTCCTCGGCCGCTTCTTCTTCGGCTTCGGGCTCCGGTTCTTCTTCAATCCAGCCGGCCTTCACGCGCGCCTTCATGATGATGGCGTTGGCGTCGTCCGGCGTCAGGTCGAAGCCTTCGAGTGCGCCCGGAACGCGCACGCGCTCCTTCTCCTTGTTCTGCTCGTAATAGCCGAGCAGATCGTCGGTGGCGCAACCGGCCAGGTCTTCCAGCGTCTTGACGTCGTGTTCGCCCAGCGCAACGGCCATCGCGCCGGTCACGCCGTCGACTTCGAGAACGGCGTCTTCCACGCCGAGCGCGCGGCGCTTCTCGTCCAGCTCACGGTTCTGCGCCTCGATATATTCCTGGGCGCGGCTCTGCAGTTCCTGAGCCGTGTCCTCGTCGAAGCCTTCGATGGAAGCCAGATCGTTCAGCGGCACATAGGCGATGTCCTCGATCTCCGAGAAACCTTCGGAGGCGAGCAACTGCGCAACCGTTTCGTCCACGTCGAGCGCATCCATGAACAGCTTGGTGCGTTCGGCGAATTCCTTCTGGCGGCGTTCGGATTCTTCGGCCTCGGTCAGTATGTCGATCTGCCAGCCGGTGAGTTGCGAGGCCAGCCGCACGTTCTGCCCTCTGCGGCCGATGGCGAGCGACAATTGCTCGTCGGGCACCACCACTTCGACGCGATGGGTATCTTCGTCAAGCACCACCTTGGAGACTTCGGCGGGCGCCAGCGCGTTGACGATGAAGGTGGCCGGTTCGCCCGACCACGGAATGATGTCGATGCGTTCGCCCTGAAGCTCCTGCACCACCGCCTGCACGCGCACGCCGCGCATGCCGACGCAGGCACCGACCGGATCGATCGACGAATCCTTGCTGATGACGGCGATCTTGGCACGGCTGCCCGGATCGCGGGCCACGGCGCGAATCTCGATGACGCCGTCATAAATCTCGGGGACTTCCTGGGCGAACAGCCGCA
>CAZTCU010000377.1:0-2851 GCA_964612235.1 uncultured Rhizobium sp. | reverse complement strand
GGTCGTTGGCCGGATAGCTCGTCGACTGGATGACGAACATGTCCTCGCCGCGGACGTTTTCCTGCACCTCGACGAACACTTCCATGTCGGCGAAGCGGCGGACGACCGCCTTGGTCATCGGCAGCTTGAGATATTGGGCGATGGCCTCGGCCAGGGCGCGGTTCGAATTGCCCGCGAGAAGCCGCATTCCCCGCGCTCCGTTGCTGTTGCTCATGCGCGCCCGGCCCCTCTTGCAATGACGGTTTGATGACGCGGTTCTAGCGCAGGCCGCGGGCGCGGGTAAACGGTCCGGGGGCCTTTATTTGGTGGGCAAAAGACGCGCGCGGCGGATGGGCGCAAGCCCGTCATTTCGCAAGGGAATTTGCCCTCTTCGGCCGCCCCCGCGTCTCATCTCAGAACAATGGCGGAAACCTGCCGCCCATAATCCTTTTCGGCACGGTGGGTGGCGCGGCGGAAGCTGAAGAAATCGCCTTCCCGCGCGTAGGTGCAGGCCGAAAGAGGTTCGATGTTCGTGAGCCCGGCTTCTTGCAGCCTGTGGACGACATACGCTTCCAGATCGAAACGCCAGTGACCGGCCTTGTCCGACGGCACGAAGAATCGGGAATTGTCTTTGGCGGCGTCCGTAAAGCGGGTGATGAATTCCGGCCCCACCTCGTAGTTGTCCTGGCTGATACACGGCCCGATGGCTGCAGAGATACGCGCACGATCCGCGCCGAGCGATTCCATTTTCTCCAGCACCGAACCGATGACGCCGGTGAGGGCACCTTTCCATCCCGCATGGGCCGCGCCGATGACGCGCGCAGCTGAGTCGGCGAACAGCACCGGTGCGCAATCGGCTGTCAGGATGCCGAGCGCCAGCCCCGGCACATTCGTCGCCATGGCGTCGGCTTGCGGTCCTTGCTCCCACGGCTCATTCGCGACCACCGCGTTGGGGCTGTGGATCTGATAAAGCGTGAGCAGCTTGTTGCCGCCCAATGTCTTCAACACGCGGACGCGATTCTCGATCACATGCTCGCGCACGTCGCCCGAACCCGGTCCGCAATTCAGCGAGGCGAAAATTCCTTCGGACGCGCCGCCTTGCCGGCCGAAAAATCCGTGCGCGACGCCGGATGACTGTGAAAGATTGGAAGCGGTGAGTTTCAGCACGTCACAATCCCGGCGGTGCGGGCGCTGTTGGAGGGAGGACCGCCAGCACCTTGAACAGGTTTCCCATTTGATCGGGTGCGGTCAACCGCTGAAGCGCGGATTGAATGGATTTTACCTGCGTGGGATTTTTTCTCGATAATTGTTCCGCGCGATTTTCGATGCTCAAGGCCCGGAGAAACGCGCCTTGTGTGACAGGGCCATAAGATTGCGCGCCGCCACGCCCCACCGCTTCCGTCATCGCCGTGAAATCCACATGCGCGGACAGATCGGCAGTTCCCGGCGATTCGAGAAGGGGCGCGCTTCGGTGGCGCGCAATCGCCTGCAGCGTTTCACCGAAACCGGTTCCAGCATGGCCATAGTCAATGAGAAGGGCCGCGCCGCCCTGTTGGGCGATGTGGGCAGCAATCTCTTCGGCGAGAGCGATGGAGGCAGGCGAAGTTTCAAACACCGCACCGTTTTCCGCGTCCCCGCGCGATTCCGGAACCGCGAAGCCTGGAATCGCCATCGGCGCGAGCGCGAAGCCGAGCTTGCCATCGTTGGACGTGACCATGCGTTCGTGCCAGCCGGTTTCCGTCTTCACATATTGGTGGATCGGCAGCGCGTCGAAGAACTCGTTGGCGATGAGAAACAGGGGCATGTCGCCGAATGCGTCTTCCACTTTCGCCGACCAGCGCAAAGCTGTGGGCGAATCTTTCAGCGTCTGTTTCTGCACGGACTGGAGGGAGGGGCTCGCTTCGATCAGCACCACGTCGAGCGCCGCAAGGAACTGCGCGTCGAGGCGGGCGGCGCGCAACACATCTTTCATCAAGGTGCCGCGTCCGGGGCCGAGTTCGGCAAGGCGAATCTTTTTGGGCGCATCCTGCTGCCGCCAGACTTCGACGAGCCACAGCCCCAGCAACTCGCCGAACATCTGGGAGATTTCCGGCGCTGTAATGAAATCGCCCTCGCGCCCGATGGCGTTGCGTGAGGCATAAACGCCATGCTCCGGGTCGTGCAGCGCCAGCATCATGAATTGCGAGACGGGGATCGGACCCTGGGCCTCGATCAGCCGCGCTATTTTCCGCCCCAGCGGGCTCACACCGGCTTCCGCTGCGCGGCGTGCCAGAAGAAATAAGCGGCCGCCGCCCACATCGGGATGCTCAACGACATGCCGACGCTGAACCATCCGAAATAGACCGTGTCGGAATCGCGGAAGACCTCCGCCACGGCGCGCGCGATGCCATAGCCGGTGAAGAAGATGCCGGTCAGCAGGCCGGGCCGCTCGTGCAGGCGGAAGACGCGCGCGCAGATCTGCATGATGAGCAGAAGCAGCAGCCCCTCCATCGTGGCTTCATAGAGTTGGCTCGGGTGACGGGGCAGGGTGCCTGCCGGGCAGCCGCCTTGGGTCTCGTAGATATTTTGTGTGCAGAAGACCATTGCCCACGGCACGTCGGTGACTTTTCCCCACAACTCGCCGTTGATGAAGTTGGCAATGCGCCCGAAGAAAAGGCCGATGGGCGCGATGGTGGCGATGAAATCCGACAGCGCGATGGTGTCGAGCTTGTTCTTGCGGGCATAGAGGATCAGCGCGATGGCGACGCCCAGAAGGCCGCCATGAAACGACATGCCGCCCTTCCACGCCGCCACGATCTCGATCGGATCGGTGAGATAGCCCATGGGCAGGCCATGGCAGGCGGGCGAGGTACCCCAAATGCCGCAGAAGAAG
>CAZTCU010000376.1:0-2864 GCA_964612235.1 uncultured Rhizobium sp. | reverse complement strand
AGGAAAATTCGCTAGGCGTTTGCTTCCTTAATTCGTTCCATCGCGCGGCGCCGAAAGTCGCCACGCGCACGCCCATCCGAACACCGCAACCGGCGTTGCGGCGGCGAACAGCCAGAAGCTGATCGCCGTCGCATCGGTGCGGTTTATGCCGTCGGCAAGTCCCAACACGTTGGCGAGCATTCCCGCGAACGCCGCGCCGATGGCGTTGCCGATCATCTGCACCGCCGGAATCGCCGACGAACCCACCGCGCGTTCGGAGTCCGGCAAATGCTCCAGAACGGCGCGCGTGACATAGGCCCAACTCGCGCCGAAACCCGCGCCCAGCACAGTGGCGGAGAGGATCACGAGCAGAAGCGATCCGCTGTCGAGCGTATAGGCGAACGATGCCACGCCCAGAAGAATAAGGGTTGCACCGACGCGAATGCAGGCCTTGTCCCAGTTTTGTGGAAATTCCCCGACGATCAACGCGGCGATGGTCCATCCCATCGCGTCCGCGCCGACCACATAACCGGCGTACAAGGGCGATAGCCCGTAAAGCGTCTGCAGGATCGCGGCACCATAGACGCCGAAACCGACTGCCGACGCGCAGAATGCGAAAAGGGCCACATAACCGCGCCCTGCTTCTCCGCGAATGTTTGCGACGTGACGCGGAAAGAGATGTGCCGGAGCTGTCCGGTCCGTTCGCAAGGCTGCCACGAACAACACCGTTCCGACAACCAACGCAACGCTAGATACCGTTAGCGAACCGGCCACTCCTGCGATCATGTAACCGACAATGCCGAGACCGAGAATGACAAGCGTGCGGACTGGGATGCGCGTGTTACCGGTTTCCGCAGCACTCGCAGGAACCAGCCGCCACGCCGCAAGGCCGAAAATCAGCGCCTGAACCGCGAACATCCAGAACAGCAGACGCCAATTACCGTGCTCGGCGAAAATTCCGCCCAACAACGGACCAAGCAACGTCGCGATGCCCCAGACACCGGAAATCGCGCCCAGCACGCGCCGCCACAACTCGTTGGGAAACAGCACGCCCATCGCCACATAGCAGGCGCCGACGATGAGACCCGCGCCAACGCCCTGCAACGTCCGTCCGACCAGAAAGAGCGCAATGGAAGGCGCAACCGCACTGATCGCGCAACCGATCAGATAAATCGCGGAGGGCAATATCAACGCCCAACGCAATCCTCCTCGTTCCGACAACCGCCCGGCGCTCGCACCGCCCACAATCGCGCCCAACAGATACGTCGCGACAGGCCACGCGAAATAGGCATAGCCGCCGATATCGCGCACGATGCTGGGCATGGCGGTGGCCGTGACAAGCGCATCGGCGGCGTTGAGCCAAATCCCCAGGCAAACAAGGGCCAATCGCGCAACGCGGTCGGCCCGCAAAAGATCACGCCAAGTCCCATCCATCGGATGTGACTATCGTATCCCGCCAAAATGACAAGAACCGGATACCGGGGGTCCGGTATCCGGTTCTGCCGTATCGGCCTTCAGGCCTTAATACATATGCCAGTTGCCGTCGCGTTCGCGGCAGGCGCGGCCTTCGTTCACATATTTGCGGCCATGGCGATAGGTCACCGTACGGAATTCGCGGCAGACATAACCACGGTCGCGATATTCGCGAACGGGCGTGAAATAGCCGTATGCCCGGCCACGTCCGCGCCATTCATAACGGCGACCGATGGGGCCGTAGAAGCCGTCGTCATAGGCACGCCACGCATAAGGACGATCCTGGCAATCGATATTCCTGCCGATCGCATTGCCCGCGAGACCACCAAGGATCACGCCGCCAATCGCAGCGCCGCCATTGCCATGGCTGACGCCCGCGCCGAGCAACCCGCCCGCAATCGCGCCGATCACCGTTCCCGCCGTGGCGTTCTGATCTCGGCACTCTTCGCCATAATAATGACGGGGGCCGTCACCGTAGGAGTGACGCGGCCCATCATCGTAGTAATCACGCGGCTGTGCCGACGCAGCGGCCGTGCTCGCGCCCAAAGCGAGCAGCGCGGCAGCTAAAATTTTTCCTGAAGTCTTCATCTTCGATCTCCTCTATGACCGGCGCGGTCGGCTGCGCCGTCTTTGCGATGAAATCCATCTTCTTGCCCGCGCGCTGAACCGCTTCTGAACGGATTTTGACCGGAATGGGGCGCGGCCCCGCCGAGTCGATAGATTAGAACTCTGGAGCGCCACAATGGTTCCGCCAGTCGCATCCGCCGCTGCTGCGCAGCGGATTGCACGGAATTGTGACAAGTGGCGGCGACCGGATACTAGGGCACTACCACATCGAAATATTCGACGGTGATGTCGATGATGGCGCGCATTTTCGGAAAATATATTTTCCCGTACGGCGAAGACTGATGCGCCTCCAATGCCGCTTCGTCGCGATACTGTTCCTGGACGATGTAGGACTGAGGATCTGTACGCGACTTGAGTAGCGAATACAGCAAGCAACCCGGCTCATGGGCGCGTATTTCTTCGCGCAGCGCTGCGAAAAGCGATTCGAACTCCTGTTCGCTTCCCGGCTTTACAACTACGGTTTTCAGCCCGCCGACCATTTGCACAGACATATCCTAATACACGCGCGCTTTCGGCGGAATGTATTCGACCTCGTTGGACAGCGTGTAATTGTGCACCGGACGGTAATCGAGCTTCACCCAGCCTGTCTTCGGGTCGAGCCATGCCAGCGTGTGCTTCATCCAGTTCTGGTCGTCGCGATTGGGGAAGTCTTCGCGTGCATGCGCACCGCGTGATTCCTGTCGCGTCACAGCGCCCTCGATGGTCACCGAAGCCTGCTGCAACAGGTTCTCCAGCTCCAGCGTCTCCACCAGATCGCTGTTCCAGATCATCGAGCGGTCGCTGAC
>CAZTCU010000375.1:0-2867 GCA_964612235.1 uncultured Rhizobium sp. | reverse complement strand
CAGCGGTCGCATTGCGGCCATAGAGAGTGCCTTGCGGGCCGCGCAAGACTTCGACTTGCGCCACGTCGAAGAATTCCTGTTCGAAGAAGTGATTGCGGATGAATGGCGTGTCGTTGAAGGCTATCGCAACGGCAGGATCAGTGGTGACCGAGACGGCTTGCGTGCCGATTCCGCGAATTTGAATGCTGTAACCCGTGAAGTTCGTCTTGGTGAAGGTCAGGTTCGGGACCTGCTTCACAAGATCCGGGCCGCCGGCGGTTTGAGTGGCAGTCAGCTGCTCCTGGCTCATCGCCGTGATAGCGATTGGAACCGATTGAACGTCCGCACCGCCGAGCTTTGACGAGGTGACAGTCACCGTTTCGACCGAGGTTCGAGGTGCGGCTTGCGCGAGTTGCAACGATTCAACCTGCGGGGCCTTGGTGATCGTCACCGTTGCGGCGTTGATGAATTTCGATTGCAGGCCGGTGCCTTCGAGCAAGGCGTCGAGAGTGGCTTTCGGCGTGAGGCCGGCGGGCGCGCCAGTGGTGCGCACACCGTCGGCGAGCGTGGAGACGTAGAGGAGCTGCAGGCCGGTGTCTTTTGCGAACCTGTCGAGCGCTGCGTTGAGCGGCATCGGCGCGATGGCGTCGCCCGCGAAGCCGGTTGTGGCGCCCGCGGCGAAGGCGGTGCCGAGCAGGCTGGTGGTGACGAGAAGCGAAAGCGTCAGCGTTTTTGCGATGCGCACGATACGGTAAGCCCCCCTGGCATGTGATCTTCGTGCGGTCAAAGCTCCCTGCCCCCCAAAAAAGTAACGAGTGCGGCAGCCAGACCCCTGTAAGTTACGAGTGCGGGGGCCGGGCCGCGGCTACGAAAAATTTTCATTCGCGTGGCGCTTTCGGTGCGCGTGTGATGTGGAACGTGTCGCCTTCGGTGATCGCGCGCACGCCGGGCGTGGCGTCGAGCAGGGCCGCGAAGGATTGCAGGTCGTAGAGATGGAAGCGGCCGCTGATCGGAAGCTGCGCGATCTCGGCGTCGTCGATCACGATCTGCGTGCGGTTGTAGCGGTTGAATTCGATCACGGCTTTGGCGATGGTATCGCGGTCGAAAACGATTTCCTGTTTGAGCCAGGCGGTGGTTTTGCGCACCGTGGCGGCGTCGGCGGATTTGACGATCTGCTTGTCGGAGACCTTTGCCTGTTCGCCCGCGTGCAGGTTCACGACATGGCCTTTGCGGCCTTTCTCCTGGATGCTGACCTTGCCCTCCGACACGGAGACGAGCGTGCTGTCGGGCTTACGGAAGACATCGAACGCGGTGCCGACGTCTTCGAGCAGCAGCGCGCCGGCGGTGACGAGGAAGGGGCGTTTCGCATCCTTGCCGACTTCGAAATAGACCTCGCCCCGCGCGACATTGACGAGGCGCTTGTGGTCGTCGAAGTGGATGGTGATCGCGGAATCGGAATTCAGATGCGCGATGGTGCGGTCGGACAGTTGCAAGGTGCGCTGCTCGCCGTGACCGGCGGCGAATTCGAGCGTCTTCGGTTTTGGCTCGGGGCGCGTGACGGCGAAGAGGGTTATGCCTGCAACCGCGAGGCAGGCGGCGGCAAGCATTGCCCAGCGCAAGGCGGGGCGGGTTGCGGTTTCGCGCGCACGGCGTCGGGCGGAGAAATTCTCGAAGGAGAGATTGGCGGGATCGATGGCGTGGACCTCGCCGCCGTTTTTCGCCTGCTCGACGAGGGCGGCAAGCGGGGTGTCGCTGCGTTTGGCGGCGCGTTCGACGTCTTTGGCGATGCCGGAGACGCTTAAGTATTCGGCGACATGCATGGGCGAGGTGCGCAGCCAGGCGAGGAATTCCTGTTCTTCCTCGTCGGACAGATTGCCTTCTCGATGGGCGATGTAGAACGCGGCGGCCTGGCCCGCGATCATATCGCGCAGGTGTTCGTTTTTCTCGGTCATGGCGTACTGCGCAATCTGCGGCGGCAGAGCTGGAGCGCCTGGCCGACATATTTTCGTGTGGCGGAGGTGGTGACGCCGAGCGCCTTGGCCATGTCCTGATGGCTCTGGTCGTGGAGATAATGCATCACGATCACGGCCCTGAGCTTGGCGGGGAGCGCGTTCACGGCGGCGTCGACGCGGGCGTCGCGTTCGGTGTTCTCGTAGTCGTCGGCGGGCGAGGTTTCGGCGCCGAGCAGGCGTTCATCGACCTCGTCGAGGTTCACGGCCTCGCCGCGGCGGCTGGCGAGCGCGGCACGCTCGCGCAACAGATTGACCGCGACCGTATACAAATACGCCTCCGGGTTGCGGATGGCTCCGCCTTCGCCATGATCGGTGCGGAGCAGGCGCAGATAGACCTCCTGCGCGAGGTCCTCCGCATCCTCTTGGGTGGAGACCCTGCGCCGGAAATAACGGTTGAGCGCTATCCGATATTCGGAAAATTTCTGCGCCCAGAAATCGCGCCGTGCGTCCTCCATCCCCCGCTTCCCGCCAGCCGGAACAGCCCGGCCTCACTATATACGAGTGCGGGGGAGCGGCTGCGGCTACGGGGCGGACGCAAAAAAATCGGGCGGCGGAGATGCTCCGCCGCCCGCTCGAATGGGGATTGAACGAAAATTACCAGTTCTTGGTGATGCGGATGCCGAACAGGCGCGGGTCGGTGACGAAGATGTTGGTCGCCAGGCCGGTGTCGTCCGAGCTCAGGAAGGCGCCGGTGATGTGGGTGACATCCAGGATGTTCTTCACATAGGCCATCGCTTGCCAGCCATCGGTGTTGCTGAAGATCAGCGCCATGTTGATGGTGTTGTAGCCGCGAATCTCGTCGTAGGGCCGGTCGTTGAAGATGCGGGCGAACGAGTCCGACTGCCAATAGAAATCGCCATGCAGTGTGCCTGCCCA
>CAZTCU010000374.1:0-2884 GCA_964612235.1 uncultured Rhizobium sp. | reverse complement strand
GTCAGGATGACGAGCACATAGGTCCGGTATCCGGGCGTCACCGCCTCTGAGGAGGCGGCGGGCGCTGCGTTCGGCATCTAAGGCCTCTTGGGCATTTCCTCTGAGGCAAGCGTAGCAGAACGTCGCGTCCCGCCTAGCCCGAAATGGACTATAGTGCGGTGCAGCGGAGGAAAGACATGATCTATCTCAAGCCGGAAACGCAACTCGAAACGCACGAGGTCGTGAACCAGCCGCCGCCATTCGAGGATGTAAACATCTTCACTTCCGATGTGGCGCTGAGCGAGGCCGTGGCGCGCGAAGGTGCGGCCGCTCACATGGACCGGCTTTCGAAATTCGGCGCGCGCTGCGGTTCGGCAGAGATTCTGGATTGGGCACAACAGGCCAATCGCAATCCGCCGCAGTTGAAGACGTTTGACCGTTACGGACAACGCATCGACGAGGTGGAATTCCATCCGGCCTACCACAAGCTGATGCAGTTCGGCATCGAGGGCGGTGTGTCGTCCGCGGCTTGGACGGGCGTTGAAGCAGGACACGTTCTGCACACCGCGCTCGAATTCCTGATGACGCAGGGCGAATCCAGTGTGTGCTGCCCGATGACGATGACCTATGCGGTGTTGCCCGCGCTTTCGCACCAGCCCGAAATCGCGGCGGAATGGAAGCCGCGCATCGTGGCGTCGAAATACGATCCCTCGTCACAGCCTGCGAAGAACAAGCAGGGCGTCACGCTGGGCATGGCGATGACGGAGAAACAGGGCGGCTCCGACGTGCGCGCCAATACGACGAAGGCGACACCGCTTGGCAAAGGTGGACCGGGTGAGGCGTATCGGCTGGAAGGACACAAATGGTTCTGCTCCGCTCCGATGTCCGATGCATTCCTGACACTGGCTTACGCGCCCGGCGGGATGAGCTGTTTCCTCGTGCCGCGCTGGAAGCCGGATGGCGAACGCAATCCGATGTATCTCATGCGGTTGAAGGACAAGCTGGGCGATCGTGCGAATGCTTCGTCGGAAATCGAATATCACGGCGCTTATGCCGTGTTGATCGGCGAGGAAGGGCGCGGGGTGCGGACCATCATCGAGATGGTGCATCACACGCGGCTGGACTGCATTCTCGCGCCTGCGGCTTACATGCGCCAGGCGCTGGCGAATGCGATGTGGCATGCGGCGCATCGCTCGGCGTTCCAGAAACGGCTGATCGACCAACCGCTGATGCGGCAGGTGTTGGCCGACATGGCGATCGAATCCGAAGCGGCCACGGCATTGACGTTCCGCATTGCGCGCAGCTTCGACGAAAGCCCGAAGAACGAGCAGGCCGCCCTCTTCTCCCGCATCGCCACGCCGGTCGGCAAATACTGGCTCAACAAGCGCGTGGTGAACTTCGTCTATGAGGCGATGGAGGCGCATGGTGGCGCTGGCTATATCGAGGAAGGCGTGATGCCGCGCATCTTCCGGCAATCGCCGCTCAATTCGATCTGGGAAGGTTCGGGCAATGTGATCTGTCTGGACGTGCTGCGCGCGATGGGGCGCGAACCGCAATCGGTGATGGCGCTGGTGGCCGAACTGGAAGGCGCGCGCGGCGCGAACGCCAATCTCGACCGCGCCATCGACGACGTGAAGGATCGCCTGACACCTGCCCGCGCCAACGAGATGACGGCGCGGCGCGTGGTGGAAACGATGGCTCTCGCGCTGCAAGGGGCGGTGCTGGTGCGCAGTGCGCCGTCCGCAATTTCGGATGCGTTCTGCGCGACGCGGCTGGCCGACCGGCCGGGCATGGCCTATGGCGCGCTCGATACCGCGGTTGATACCGAGACGATTATCAAACGGGCGATGCCGAAGATCTAATCCGCAAACCGCAAGCTGCTCGCAAAACCGCGCGGGACGATGCGGCCGGCTTGGGCGCGTTCGCCTTTCCACTCCTTGAGATCGGACGGAGCCCAGGCGCGATTGTTCTGGTCTTTGAACCCTTCCTTCCAGGTGAAGGTGCAGACGTCGACGAGGTTGCCGTCCTTGTAGCGTTGCAGGATCACGCCGCGGCCACGCGCCATTTCCGGCACTTCGGCAGTCGGAAAGATCAGGAGTTTGCGGTTCTCGCCTGTCACCGCAACATGATCGCCTTCGACGAACGCCATCGCTGCGGCTTCGACGCCGGGCTGGACGTTGAGCACCTGTTTGCCGGAACGCTTCATCGCCACTGCGTCGTCTTCATTGGTGATGAAGCCGTGACCGGTCATTGCGGCAACCAGTATTTTGCGGCCGCCTTTGTGCACGAACATCTCCACCAGATCGGCATCGGGCGGCAGGTCGATGAAGGTGCGGATGGCTTCGCCGTTGCCGCGGCCGCTGGGAAGCTTGGTGCAATCGAGCGTGAAGAACCGCCCGTCGGTCGCAAACAGCATCAGCCTGTCGGTGGTTTCGGCGTGCAGCCAGAAACGCTCGCGGTCGCCCTCGCGATATTTGATGGAGTCGTTGGGTTCCTGATGGCCCTTGAAGGCGCGCAGCCAACCTTTCTGCGAACAGACGACGGTGATCGGTTCTTTCTCGATGGCCGTTTCGATGGCTGCGGCCTCTTCGGCCACCGCCATGATCTGCTCCACCTCTTTCGCCTTGGCGATTTCGGTGCGGCGTTTGCCGATTTCGGTCTTGAGGCCAAACTTCGCGTCGATGGCCTGGATTTCCTCGATCAGCTTTTGGGATTTGAGTTTGTCGGAGCCCAACAGCTTCGTGAGGTCTTTCTGTTCCTTCGAGAGATTGTCGTGTTCGCGGCGGATTTCCATCTCCTCAAGCTTGCGCAAGGAGCGCAGGCGCATGTTGAGGATGGCTTCCGCCTGGTTTTCCGTGAGCGCAAACGCCTTCATCAGTTTCGGCTTTGGCTCATCCTCGGTGCG
>CAZTCU010000373.1:0-2890 GCA_964612235.1 uncultured Rhizobium sp. | reverse complement strand
CTTCGCCCTGCGGCGGCAACCACCCAGATATGCCTCCGCCACCCTCGCAAAGTGCTGCGCGCGCATTGCGATGCGCACGCGACCGACGAAAGGTGGCGGAGGTCGAAGCGTCAGCAGCGGGGCACATCTTTGTAACGATCGACACCCGCACATCGGCCTGTCCCGCAGGATCTATCCCTTCGCCCCTGACGCCCGGTTGCCGGGCGAAACTGGCGGAAGGACACGCAGTGCACACGAGGTGACACCCCTATCCCTGTATTGTCTCGTGTCGCGTTGCAGGGGCCGTTGACCGTCGCCAGGGCTGCTGCGTGGATGGGAATGTCTATCCTCTCGAAATTCAGTAATGGGAATATATTATATACGGAAAAGAGTTTCAAGGCCTAAATGAGAGAATTTATTCTATAATGCTTTCAATTGCTTAGTTGTCGCCGGCCCTCTCCACGTCCTAAACCGTCCGCATGGGAGGGGCTTTTCTTCGCCAGCGATGGCTGACGGCGTTTGCCGTGCCGCCGCTGCGCGGCGAGGCTTTGCTTGCGCGGCTCGATGCGCCGCTTCCCGAAGCCGCCGCCATTCTTCTGTTGTGTCCGTTGCTGTTGTCGGTGGCGTGGTGGAACGGATTTCCGATCACCTTCTACGACACGGGCGCTTATCTCGCTCAAGGACTCGAAGGAACGTTCCTGCCGGAACGCGCGGCGGCCTATTCGTTTTTCCTGCGCTTTGCGGGCGCTGCGTACAGCCTGTGGTTCGTCGTGTTCGTTCAAGCGTTGATGACGGCGTTCGTCATTGTCGAAACGGCGCGGGCGGAAGCGCCGCGTCTTTCGCTCTGGATATTGCTCGGCATTGCCGCGCTTTTGACGGCCGCTACCGGACTTCCCTGGTATGCCGGGCAAATCGAACCGGATTGCATGACGGCGATTGCCGTTCTGGCAGCCTATCTCGTGAGCTTTCGCGCCGAACGCTTGGGACGAGTGCGCGTGGCGTTGCTCGTCGCTGTGGGCGTGCTGGCGACGGCGGCGCATCCTTCGCATCTGGGATTGACGGCCGGGTTGGCGCTTTTCGTCGTTCTTGTGCGTCTTGGCGTTCTCGGTTTGCGCGGGCGCGGCTTTCGCGCGAATGCCAAACCGGCGCTGGCGGCACTCATGTTCGTGCTGGGCCTGGGGCTGGTGCTGTTGAGCAATCACGCGCTGACGGGGCGGATATTCGTGAGCGAAACGGGCGCGGTGTTCGTGTTCGGCCGGCTGTTGCAGGACGGCATCGTCAAGCGGCTGCTCGACGACACCTGCCCGAAATCCGGCTATGCGCTCTGCGCCTACAAGGACGATCTGCCGGCGACCGCCGACATCTGGCTGTGGGGCGCGGAAAGCCCGTTCCTCGAACTCGACCGTTTCGACGGCACGCGCGCGGAATCCAAACGCATCATCGCCGATACGTTGCGGCGCTATCCCTGGATGCACGCCGAAACCGCGCTCACCGCGGCGGCGACGCAATTCGCGACCTTCGAGACCGGCGACCAGATCGAGCCGCAGCAATGGATTCTCTATCCCGACTTCCAGCGGCTGCTGCCCGATCAGTTGCCGGATTACATGGAAGCCCGCCAACAGACCGAGCCGATCGATTTCGATGCGATCAACGACGTGCACACGACGGTGGCGGCGTTGTCGCTGGGCGGGATGTTGTTGCTGATGGGATGGAATGGGGCGCAGCGGCGTTGGGAGGCGGTTGCGCTACCGGCGTTCGTGTTCGTGGCGCTGATCGGCAATGCGATCATCTGCGGTGTGCTGTCGAACCCGCATGACAGGTATCAATCGCGGGTGATCTGGCTGCCGACATTGGTGGTGGCATTGATGGTGGCGGGCTCCACGGGCCGCGCGTTCCGCGCGTCGGTCCGCACGCTGTCGCTACGGACCCCCGCGTAGGGGGAGGTAAGAAAAGAGCGAGATTGAAGATAGTTTTGCGACAAGTTGAGTACAGACTTGAGGCATGGAGAAATTGCCACGCATCAACCGCACTCCACTTACCTCCCCCTACGCGGGGAGGTCGGCGGCTCGGAGCGATAGCGGAGAGCCGACGGGTGGGGGGCTGCTACAGCGGGCGCGGTATCTAAGAAAACATCCGACGGAGGCCGAGTATCGGCTCTGGTTTGCGTTGCGGGCTTTAAAGCCGTTGGGATTTCACTTTCGCAGGCAGGCACCGATTGGAAATTACATCGCGGATTTTGTTTGTCATCGTTCGAAGATCGTTATCGAGATCGATGGGTCGCAACATGGCGAACCGGAGAATGTGAATCGCGATGAGAAACGGACGGCTTATCTCAATTCGCGTGGGTATCGGGTTTTGAGATTCTGGAATTGTGAGGTGATGCAGGGGAAAGAAGAAGTTGTGGCGGCTGTTCTTCGCTCGCTGGAGGCCCCACCCGCCAGCGTGCCGATGCACGCTGGCGACCTCCCCGCGTAGGGGGAGGTAAGAAAAATTACGCGTGCAATCTTACCGGCATGCGGTCGTAGCCTTTCACGAAGCTCGACGGGACGCGGCTGGGTTCGCCGGTGAGTTCGATGTTCGAGAAGCGTTTCATGATCTCTTCCCAGATGATCTTGAGCTGCAGTTCGGCCAGACGGTTTCCCACGCAGCGGTGGATGCCGAAGCCGAACGACAGGTGCTGGCGCACCCGCGGCCGCTCGATCCAATAGTGGTTGGGCCGCTCGATGACTTCCTCGTCGCGGTTGCCCGGGACGTACCACATGGCGACCTTGTCGCCCTTCTTGATGGTCTTGCCGCCCAGCTCGACGTCCCGCGTCGCGGTGCGGGCCATGTGCGCCAGCGGCGTCTGCCAGCGGATGGTCTCCGAGACCATCGGCAGGATGGGGTTCGGGTTGGCCCGCAGCTTCGCGTG
>CAZTCU010000372.1:0-2895 GCA_964612235.1 uncultured Rhizobium sp. | reverse complement strand
GCCGAAATCTTCCGGCTTGCCCCAGCGGCGCATCGGCACGCGCGGCAGGACCTTTTCGGCGAAAACCGCATTGTCCTGCATGCGTTGCGTCATGTCGGTGGCGATCCAGCCCGGCGCGATCGAATTGGCGCGAATGCCATACCGCGCAAGCTCCACCGCCAACGCGCGCACCATCGACAACACCGCACCTTTCGAAGCGCCATAGGCAGCGTTGCGCGCAGCCCCTTCGATGCCCGCGGTGCTTGCGACTGCGATCAATGATCCGCCCGCATCTTTGTTCTTCGCGCGCTCCTGCATGTGCTTGGCCGCTTCGCGGAAAGTCCAGAACACGCCTTCCTCATTGACGCCGTGAACCTTGCGGAAGAGTTCGGTCGAAAGTTCGGTCAGCGGCGCACCGCCGCCGATGCCGGCATTGGCGATCACGCAATCGACCCGGCCCATCAGAGAGACAGCCGCTTCCATCCCCTCCACGACCTCGGCCTCATTGGCCACATTCACCTTGCGGGAGGCGACCCGCTTGCCATAGGCGGCGAGTTTCTTGCCGGCGGCGGCATTCTTCTGTTCGTTTGTTCCCCAGATCACGACGTCGGCGCCCGCCTGCGCCAGTGCCTCGGCCATGCCAAGGCCGATTCCCCCGTTGCCGCCGGTAACAAGGGCGACTTTCCCGGTAAGGTCGAAAGGTCGATACATGCATTCCTCCTGTTTCTGCCGGACGGCAGGGTAGAGGCCCCTTTTCCGGGGGGCAATGAACGGCCTTGGCTTCGCCCACAATTCGCCACGGAATTGAGATGTGGTATGGGCGTTGGGGCTGATTTGACCGGACCGCGCTCGAGCGCGCCGGTAACCTGTGGGGTTGCCCCAGCCGCGTCCTCGGCTGGGCTTCAAGGAGTTGGACGCATGAAGCGCTTTGCCGCCCTTCTGGCGGGGCTAGGTCTTTTCGTTTTTCTGGCGGGCGGTGCGTATGCCGCCGACGATAGCTTGAGCATCGCGGCCAACGCGGCTTTCCTCGCCAATAATGCACGGCAGCCCGGCGTGAACATTCGTCCCAGCGGATTGCAGTACAAAATCATCAAGAGCGGTTTCGGCAAACGTCCCGGCCCGCGCGACAGCGTGACCTGCTACTACAAAGGCCAGCTCATCAACGGCAAAGTCTTCGATGCCACCGAGCCCGGCTTTCCCGCAAACTTCACCGTCAACGCACTCATCCCCGGCTGGACCGAAGCGCTGGAACTGATGCGCGAGGGCGATCGTTGGGAACTCGTGGTGCCGGCCAATCTTGCATATGGCGAACGCGGAGCAGGGGACGGCAACATTCCGCCCAACCAGACTCTCGTCTTCGACCTCGAAGTGCTGACTGTGACGCCCGCGCCGCCGGAAAAACCGGAGGACAAGGATCAGAGTCCGGGCGGAAGCGGAGCACAAGACTAATAAGCCATGGCACGTTACTGGCCATCCTTCCTGACCGGCGGACGTATCCGCATCGCCATCGCGCTGATCTTCGTGGTGGCGGCGAGCGCAATGTATTGGGCGAGCCGCGACTATGCGGTGATCGCGCCCGATTGGGACGGGCAGGTGCGCGGGCTTTCCTATAGCCCCAGCCATCTCTTCAACGAGAAAGACCACGAATGGGTCAGCCCGGAACATATCGACCGGGACATGGCGCAGCTTTCGCAGCTGACCGGCCGCATCCGCACCTACACGGTGTCCAACGGCCAGGATCGCGTGCCGGAAATCGCGCGTCGTCATGGGCTGACTGTCTCGCTCGGCCTTTGGATCAGTTCCGATCTGGAGATGAACGAGAAGGAGATCGAGACCGGCATCAAGGTGGCGCTCGCCAACAGGCGCACGGTCGATCGCGTGATCGTCGGCAACGAAGCGATCCTGCGCGGCGACGTCACGGTCGACCAGATGAACGGCTATCTGAAGCGCATCCGTGCGGCGCTTCCCTATCGCATCAAGGTGACGACGGCCGAGCCATGGTCGACATGGCTGCTCAATCCCGAACTGGGCGAGAACGTCGACATCATCTTCATCCACCTGCTGCCTTATTGGGAAGGAATCTCCGCGCGCGACGCGCTCCCGTTCCTCGGCCGCGCCTATCAGCACGTTGTCGACGAATTCCCCGACAAACCCATCACCATCGGCGAAGCGGGCTGGCCGTCGGAAGGCCGCACCAAGAAACAGGCCGAAGCCTCGCTCGCCAACGAAGCCTATTTCATCCGCAACTTCGTCAAGCTCGCGATGGAGAAGGGCTGGGACTACTACCTGATCGAGGCCTACGACCAACCCTGGAAGGGCGGCAATGAAGGCGCGGTCGGTGCCTATTGGGGCCTGTTCGACGCCAATGGCACGCCGAAATTCCCCTTCATGGGAATGCTGCGAACCTTCCCCGAATGGCGCACCTACGCATCGCTCGCCGCCGCGATCACGCTGATCCTTGGCTTGCTGATCCTCGGGCGCATGCCGCGCGTGCGCCAGCCCGGTTACATCGTCATGGGCGGTCTCGTGGCCGTGGTGACCACCGGCCTGTTGGTGCTGATAGACGCCTCGACGCTCGAATATATCGAGCCCGCCGATATCGCGATGATCGCGGCCATGACGCCCTTGGTGCTTCTCGCCTCCACGGTGATCCTCACCGAAGGGGTGGAACTGGCATCGAGCTTGTGGCGCGTCGAGCGACGACGTGTGCTCGCCGCCATCCCCGAAACCGCGCCGCGCATCTCGATCCATGTGCCGTGCTACAATGAGCCGCCGGACATGGTGATCGACACGCTGAATGCAGTGGCGCGTCTCGATTACGAGAATTACGAAGTCATCGTGCTGGATAACAACACGCCCGATCCCGCGGTGTGGCAGCCGGTCGAGGCCCATTGCGCGGCGCTGGGTGATCGTTTC
>CAZTCU010000371.1:0-2895 GCA_964612235.1 uncultured Rhizobium sp. | reverse complement strand
GAATTCCTCACGCGTGCGCGCCGCCAGCAGGCGCAATCGGGCTGGAAGCTGATCTATGTCGAGGACGGGGGTGTGCCGGTTGCGTGCTCGGGCTTCCGTATTTCCGAATGGCTCTCCTGGGGCAAGTCGCTCTATGTCGACGACCTGATCTGCCTCGAAAGCCATCGGGGCCAAGGTTTTGCCGAAGCCCTGATGCAATGGATGGAAATCCATGCCCGCGAACAGGGCTGTCAGGAATTCCACCTCGATTCGGGCACATTCCGGCTGCCGGCGCATCGTTTCTATCATCGGCTGAAACTGGGCATCACGGCGTTCCATTTCGCCAAGAAAATCGGGCCCAAATAGACGATTCACAGGAATCGCGGCGAAAAGCTCCCCATTTCGGGTTGGCGGCGTCGTAAGATCAACAAATGCGCTACGGCCAGGGTCTTCTCGACGAAATTCTCAGGCGGACGGATATCGTCCAGCTTGTGGGACGGCGGGTGAAGCTTGTCCGCAAGGGCCGCGTCATGTGGGGCTGTTGCCCGTTCCACAAGGAGAAATCGCCGTCCTTCAAGGTCGAGAACGAGCGGCGCACCTACAAATGCTTTGGCTGCGGCAAGGGCGGCGACGCTTTCAAATGGCTGATGGAAACCGAAGGGCTGAGCTTCCCTGAATCGGTGGAGCGGCTCGCAGCCGAAGCCGGCGTCGAACTTCCCAAATGGACTCAGGAAGACGAAGACCGCGAGCAGCAGAAGAAATCGCTCTACGACATCATCGAAGCCGCATGCGTGTTCTTCGAGGATCAGTTGCGCGCGCCCACTGCCAACGCCGCGCGCGAATATCTCGTTTCGCGCGGATTGAACGGCGAAGCGGCGAAGCAATTCCGTCTGGGCTATGCGCCGAACGGCAACGCGCTGAAGGATCATCTCACCGGCAAGAACGTGCCGCTCGACGACATGATCGCGGCTGGATTGGTCAGGCCTGCCGATGGCGAACGCGGGGCACGCGATTTCTTCTACGACCGCATCATGTTTCCGATCACCGATCCGCGCGGCCGCGTGGTGGCGTTCGGCGGGCGCGGATTGTCGCCCGATGCCAAGCCCAAATACGTCAACACCGGCGAAACAAGCCTCTTTTCCAAGGGGCATATGCTCTACAATTTCGCGAAAGCACGGCCCGCAGCGATCAAGGATCAGAACATCGTCGTCGCCGAAGGCTATATGGATGTGATCGCGCTGGTGCGTGCGGGCTTTGAAGCAGCGGTCGCACCACTTGGTACAGCACTCACCGAAGATCAGTTGCATCTGCTCTGGCGCGTCGCCGCCGAACCGACCATGGCGTTCGATGGCGATGAAGCGGGGTTGCGCGCGGCCCATCGCGCGGCGCATCTCGCGTTGCCGCATCTGAAGGCGGGCTATTCGTTGCGCTTTGCGTTTCTCCCGTCGGGTGAAGATCCCGACAGTTTCATCCGCGCATCGGGTCCCGCAGCCATGCGCAAAATTCTCGACACAACCGAACCGCTGGGTCAGGTGCTGTGGCGCGCGGAATTCGAAGGCAAGGATTTCTCGACGCCGGAACGCCGCGCAGGGCTAGAACGCGCACTTGCCGAAATCACTCAGGCGATTGGCGACGGCAAGATCGCGGATTACTACCGGCGCGATTTCGACTCTCGCGTATTCGAAGCCTTCAAGCGCCGCAAGTTCGAGCCCCGCTCGCAGAAGAACACCTTCCAACCCCGCAAGGGGGGCAAGTCGTTCCCGCCCCGGCCGGGAGCGCTGGGTTCCGGGCCGGCTGTTTCGGCTGAGGTGAAGAACAGCATGATCGCCCGAGGGGGCAAGGGTGCCTCCCGCCGGATCAAGGAAATGGAACTCGCGGTCCTGCTCTGGGAAAAGCCGGACCTGGCGGTCCTCCACGGGGAGATTCTGGCGGCCCTGCCGTTCGCTGACCGTTCGCTTGACAGGCTCCGCCACGAACTTTTAAACCTCGCCGCCTCCGGCGGCAGGCTTGAAACCAGGGCGCTGGAGAACCATCTCGTTCGCGTAGGGCTGACCGAGCTTGCCGAGCATTTGGCCCGGCGCGCCTCCGGCGAAATTGCCTCCGCAAGCGGGAGGGACGACGCCGATAGGGGACTCGCCGATGCCGAAGACGTTGAGGCCCGGTGGCTTCGCGCCGCTCACCAGCTCCGGGAAATCGCGGAACTGGACCCCGAAAGGGCCCGTGCGGTGGAGCGTTTCCGCAACGAGGCGAGCGAGGATAGCTGGCGCGACGTCCAGGTGCTCCTGGAACGCCGCACCATCCAGGGCGAGTGATCTGCGTTCTACACACATAGGATAGGAGACATGCTGATCGCGGGGGTGCTTTCCGCGGTTCAGCGCTTTTGAGAACGGACCGACCCCCAAGTGGTGACCAAGACAGCTTCCAAGAAGAAACCGGTGAAGGCGGCGGCGAAGCCCGCCCACAAGCCCGCGCCCAAAAAGGCAGCCGCGCCCGCCAAGAAGCCCGCGCCCAAAAAGCCGGAACCCAAGAAACCGGAACCCAAGCCCGTGAAGGGCGCGGCCAAAGCCGTGCCTGCGTCCGCCCCCGCCCCCGCCAAGAAGCCCGAATCCAAAGCCGCCAAGGCCACGCCCGCGCCTGCCCCCCAGCCGGAGAAGAAGACCATTCAACCCCAAGTTCTTGCCAAGCAGTTGGTCAAAGCCACGCCTCCCAAGCCCGGCATGAAGCCCGGCGCACAGGAAAACCAGCCGCCGGCGCCGGATGCGGATTCTCCGCTTCTGGATATGTCGGATGTTGGCGTCCGCAAGATGATCACCCGCGCCAAGCAGCGCGGCTACGTCACCTATGACGAGCTGAACAAGGTCCTGCCGTCGGACAAAGTGTCGTCCGAACAGATCGAAGACACGATGGCGATGCTCA
>CAZTCU010000370.1:0-2897 GCA_964612235.1 uncultured Rhizobium sp. | reverse complement strand
GTGGACGCCTGACCTGGCGCCGGGGCAGCGGAGGATTGCGGTGCGGGGTTTTGCGGTTTGGGCGGCGGCGGCACCGTTCCGACATTCCTGTTTCCGCCCGCGCCGAGGAAGGCGGCCATGCCGGCTGCGCGCTCCCTGATGCCGACGGGCGTCGTCGTATCCTTGGCGAGTGCTTCGTATGCGGCCTGCGCGTCTTTCACGTTGCCCTCGCGATAATCGACATAGGCCAGAAGCTCGTTCGCCATGTAGTGGAAGGGATCGTTCGCGTTCGTCAGCGGAGCGACGAGATCCTGCATCTGTTTCTTCGACAGCGTGTCGGCATCGGCCCAGGCGAGCCTCAGCCGCGCCACCGATGCGAACAACGCGTCGTCGCCCTTCATCAGTTCGCGATAGAGCGCGGTCGCGTCGTCGTGCTTTCCGGCATCGAGCAGCGAATTGGCTTCCTGCATGCGGGAGATCAGCGCGTAACCGGCGGGTGCGGTCTTGGCGAGCTTTGCGAACGCGCTCGCGGCTTTTTCGGGATCGCGGGTTTCGAGCGCCACGATATAGGCGTTGGAGGCTTCGATGCGCTGGTTCAACTGATAGCGCTGCCAGAGCTGCCAGGCCGCCACCCCCACAACGATAAGGGCTGCGGCCGCCATCAGGTAGTCGCCATATTGCTTCCAGAGCTGCGCATAGCGCTCGCGCCGGACGTCCTCCTCGACTTCATGGAAGATGTCGGTCACGTCGGGATCCTTCGCTCTTTGTGGGCCGTTCGCCTGCGTCCAAGCCCTTGAGGGCGCGGGTTAACTAGCTTGGCCTGCGCCAAGTCGCAACTTAACTGCCCGTCAGCAGCCGAGGAAGGCTAGCCGGCCTTCTTCATGGAATAGACGTTTTCGATGCCGGGGAAGCGGCGTTCGCGGACGTCCGTTGCGTAGGCCTTCACGGCGGCCTCGATCTCCGGGCCCAGATGCGCATATTGCCGCACGAATTTGGGCGGGTTGGGATTGAGGCCCAGCATGTCCTCCATCACGAGGATCTGGCCGTCGCATTCGGCCGAGGCGCCGATGCCGATGGTGGGGGTGGAAATCTCGCGCGTGATCTTGGCGGCGAGCGGTTCGGCCATGCCTTCCAGCACGATCGCGAAGGCGCCTGCTTCGGACACCGCTTTTGCGTCGGCTTCGAGGGCGGGCCATTCGGCCTGGGTGCGGCCTTGCGTCTTGAAGCCGCCGAAGGTGTTCACGCTTTGCGGCGTCAGGCCGATATGGCTCATCACCGGAATGCCGCGCTGGGTGAGGTAGTGCACGGTTTCGGCGGTGCGCGAGCCGCCTTCCATCTTCACGGCGCCGCAGCCGGTTTCCTTCATCACGCGGGCCGCGTTGCGGAAGGCGATCTGCGGGCTTTCCTCGTAAGAGCCGAACGGCATGTCGACGACGATCATCGCGTGCTTCGAACCGCGCATCACGGCTTGTCCGGCGAGGATCATCATTTCGAGCGTCACGGGCACGGTGGTTTCAAGGCCGTGCATCACATTGCCGAGGCTGTCGCCCACCAGCATGAGATCGACGTGACGATCGAGCAGCTTCGCCGTGTGCGCGTGATAACAGGTGAGGCAGACGATGGGCTTGGCGTTCTTGGCGGCCCGGATATCGGGAACGGTGACGCGCTTGATGTCGACGGCGACGGACATGGTCTCACTCCTCGAAGCGGCCCGCTTCCGGGGGCCTGTTGGGCGACATTAGCCTATGCTGCACCCGCGAACGAGGCGGATTTTGGGCTAGTCACCGGTAACATTGTTTCAACGCGACAGGTTCGAGCCTGAACAGGCGCGGAATCGACAAAAAAAGAAGCCGCAGTTTTGCAACTGCGGCTTCCGGTTGCCTTTTAAAGGAACGATCAGGCTTCGGCCTGTTCCTCTTCTTCTTCCTTGGGGGCCGCACCTTCCTCGAACATGGCTTCGGCGTCGGCCAGCACTTCTTCTTCCGGCGTCTTTTCGGCGAGCACGTTTTCACCGCGCGCCTGACGTTCGGCTTCGTCTTCGGTGCGGGCGATGTTGATCGTCACGCTCACGCGCACTTCGGGATGCAGCACGACGCTGACCGGAACGAGACCGATATCCTTGATCGCCTTGTCGAGCGGGACTTGCGTGCGGTTGACGGTGAAGCCGCCTTCGGCAATCGCAGCCGCGATGTCGCGAGGAGAGACCGAGCCGTAAAGCTGGCCGCGGTCGCCTGCCTGGCGCAGCAGCACGAAGGTCTTGCCTTCGAGCTTCTTGCCGATCTTTTCGGCTTCGCTCTTGCGCTGGAGGTTCTGCGCTTCGAGCTGGGCCTTCTGGCCTGCGAAATATTCGCGGTTCGCCTTGGTGGCGCGGAGAGCCTTCTTCTGCGGCAGGAGATAGTTGCGTGCGAAGCCATCCTTCACGCGCACTTCCTCGCCCATCTGGCCGAGCTTTTCGACTCTTTCGAGCAGGATCACTTGCATGGACGTTCTCCTACTTCACGACGTAGGGAAGAAGCGCCATCAGGCGCGCGCGCTTGATGGCGATGGCCAGAGCACGCTGCTTCTTGGCGGAGACCGCGGTGATGCGGCTCGGCACGATCTTGCCGCGCTCGGAGATGAAGCGCTGCAGCAGCTTCACGTCCTTGTAGTCGATCTTCGGCGCGTTGGCGCCGGAGAACGGGCACGTTTTCTTGCGGCGGAAAAACGGACGGCGCTGACCGCCGCCACCACCACCGCCACCTGCGCCTGCATGGCTCATTGCACGGTCTCCTGCGTCTGCACCGCGGGCGCGCCTTCTTCGCCTTCGGGCTTGTTGTCGTCGCGTTCGCGCTTGTTCTTGTTCGAGGACTGCTCGAACTGATCGACCTTCACGGTGATGTAGCGCAGCACGTCTTCGTTGATCTTGAGCTGGCGTTCCA
>CAZTCU010000369.1:0-2917 GCA_964612235.1 uncultured Rhizobium sp. | reverse complement strand
TCGCCGAGATATAGCGGACCGTGTCCTCGTTCAGGCCCTTGGGGGCGCGCTCCATCTCGATGTCGGTGACGAAGCCGTATTTGTACTTCTCGCCGAGTGCGGCGACCTGATCGCGTGTTTCCTGGACGATGGCCATCAGCGCCTCACGCGGCCGCGCGCGCTTTGGCGCGGGCGAACAATTTGGAGAAAGAAGCAATCGCCGCATCGGCATCGGCTTGCGTGGAATTCCAGCCGAAGCTGACGCGAAGGGCACAACGGGCAACGTCTTCATTCACGCCCATGGCGGCCAGCACATGCGAAGGTTTCACCTTGCCGGAGGAGCACGCCGCACCGGAACTGATCATCACGCCATCAAGATCGAGCGCCATGACGGCGGTTTCGGCGAGAATGCCCGGCAGCGCGAAGTTGGACGTGTTTGCGAGACGCGGTGCGTCGTGGCCGAAGATGATGGCGTCGGGCGCGATTTCCTTCAGCGCGCGTTCGAAGCGATCGCGCAAGTCCGCGGAAACGACCTTCGCTTCCGCCGCCGCGCCGAAACCGGCTATGGCGACGACGTTTTCCGTACCCGCACGATGGCCGCGTTCCTGTCCGCCGCCGAGGATTTGCGGGGCAAAGGGTGCACCGGATTTGATAATCAAAGCGCCCGCGCCTTGCGGGCCGCCGAGTTTGTGGGATGAGACGGTGATGTAATCCGCATCGAAATCGAGCGGGATTTTTCCGGCGGCCTGTATGGCATCGACCATCAGCAACGCACCTGCTTCGCGGGCGAGTTTGGCGACTTCCGAAATCGGCTGAAGGACTCCGGTTTCGTTGTTGGCGGCCATCACGGCGATCAGCGCGCGGCCCTTGCCTTCGCGCAACGCGATACGCAGGGCTTCGAGATCGAGCGTGCCGCTGGCGAGAACCGGAAGCGTTTCGAGGCGCAGACCCGCGAAGCGTTCGGTGAGGGCGTTCGCATTCGCCCGAACGGAGTCGTGTTCGATGGCCGAGATGAAAATACGCGTCAACCTCGCTTCGGCTTCGGCCGAACCGTAGATCGCGGCGTGGAGCGCAAGCGCGTTGGCTTCGGTGCCGCCGCTGGTGAAGATGACGTTCTGCGCGTCGGCGTTGGCGAGTTTGGCGATCTTTGCCCTCGCATCTTCCATCAGCGCGCGGGCCTTGCGGCCTTCGGCATGGACCGATGAGGGGTTGGCGCTGCCGAGCGCGCGTTCCATTGCGGCGCGTGCTTCGGGGCGCAAAGGCGATGTTGCGTTGTGATCCAGGTAATGCATGGGGTTACTCAAAGGCTTTTCACGCAGCCTCGAGGTTTTCGTTGGCCGAGGCTGCGCAGGGCTGAGCCCGGCCCAACACGCGCTTCTCGATCACATCGGCGAGGCTGACCGATGCGAGGAACACCTGAATCTGGCGGCCGAGTTCTTCCCACAGATCGTGGGTCACGCAGCGTGCGCCGGTTCCCGTGCAGCCCTTGGCGCTGCCGGGGCGGCAGCGAGTGGCTGCGATGGGTTCGTCCACTGCGAGAATGATGTCGGCCACGCGGGTTTCGCTGGCGGGCTGGGCAAGGCGATAACCGCCGCCGGGACCGCGCACGGATTTGACGAGACCGCCGCGACGAAGTTTGGCGAACAATTGTTCGAGGTAGGACAGGCTGATTTCCTGGCGGCCGGAGATTTCGGCCAGCGGAACCGCGCGGCCTTCCTTGCTGTGGCCCGCGAGATCGGCCATCGCCATCACCGCATAACGTCCCTTGGTGCTCAATTTCATGGCCGAACTCCTCGAATTTCTTGGCTCTTTGGAACGGGGTTGGTGTAAAAGGCCCCGCCCTCGGACCAGCCGGTTCGTGGGTTGGATATAGATTTCCTGACTAGCCTGGTCAAGAATTGAGCGTTGCCGCCCCTGCATACCGCCTAATACCCTGATACGAATGTGGATTTTGCCACCGGAAACTCTGGCCAAATCCTACTGAATCGGTTGGTTTGGGACGTTTTGGAGGGCGGAGCGGTGCGGAGAGACGATGCCTGACATTATTCTTCCCGGCCCTGCCGGCCGAATCGAAGTCCGCTACCAGCGTCAAAAGGCGCCCAATGCGCCGATGGCCCTCATCCTGCATCCGCACCCGCAGTTCGGGGGCACGATGAACAATCCGCTCGTCTACGACCTCTTCCATATGTACCACCGGCTGGGCTGCACCACGGTGCGGTTCAATTTCCGCGGCGTGGGCAGGAGCCAGGGCACGTTCGATTCCGGCATCGGCGAGTTGTCGGATGCGGCGGCGGTGCTGGACTGGATGAACACGCTTTATCCCAATCCGTCTTTCGTGTGGGTGTGCGGGATTTCGTTTGGTGCGTGGATCGGGATGCAGCTTCTGATGCGGCGCCCGGAGATCACCGGATTCATTTCCATCGCGCCGCCCGCCAGCATGTACGACTTCGCGTTCCTCGCGCCGTGTCCGGCGTCGGGCATCATGATCCACGGCACGAAGGATCAGGTGGTGCCGGAAGCCGATGTGTTGAAGCTGGTGGATCGCCTGCGCGCGCAGAAGGGCATCAAGATCGACTATCACAAGATCGAAGGCGCCAATCATTTCTTCGACAAGCACGAGCAGGATGTCGTGGAAGCGGTCGAGGAATATTCGCAGCGGCGGATGAACGACCCGAATAGGGGACGATAGTTTCCCTTACCTCCCCTTCACGGGGAGGTCGGCGTCGTGCATCGGCACGACGACGGGTGGGGCTTCAGGCACGGAGTTTGTTGCGGCGGCCCCCACCCGCCACGCTGCGCGTGTCGACCTCCCCGCGTAGGGGGAGGTAAGTGAAATGGTCAGGCTTTGTATAATTTTCCGCCAGTCATTGGCTCAGGAACGCCTGTCGTTGTCGGCAGGCTTAGCGGCAAGCCGTTCATGCTGCGCACCGCCAGATAG
>CAZTCU010000368.1:0-2933 GCA_964612235.1 uncultured Rhizobium sp. | reverse complement strand
CCACCCGTCGTCGTGCCGATGCACGACGCCGACCTCCCCGCGAGGGGGAGGTAAGGGGATTACCGCTTCTCCGGCAGCGCGGGCCGCGTCCCGCTCACCGGCCAGCTTTGCGTGTTGTCTTCGGCCGTCTGCGTCCAGCCGCCGCCGAGCGCCTGATAGAGGCTCACATTCGATTGCAGGCGGGCCAGGCGTGTCTGCACCAACTGGTCCTGCGCGCTGAACAGCGTCTGCTGCGCTTGCAGCACGGCCAGCAAATCTGCCACGCCTTCGCGATACTGGATTTCGGAGATGCGCAACGCTTCGCGCGCGTTGTCCACTTCGACGCCCAGATAGTGTTCCTGTTCGGCGAGTGCGGAGACCGTGCCGAGCGACGATTCCACATCGGTGAAGGCGTTCAGCACCGAACTGCGATAGTTCGCGATCGTTTCAAGCTGCTGGGCCTTGGCGAGATCGCTTTGCGACGCCTTCAGGCCGCCGTCGAAGATCGTCTGCAGCACGGATGCGCCGATGGAATAGAAGAGCGTCGTACCGCTGAACAGCGAACCGAGCGCGCTGCTGGCAAACCCGCCCGAGCCCGACAAACCGATGCTGGGGAAGAATGCGGCGCGCGCGGCATCGACATTGCCGTGCGCCGAGGCGAGCGAGGCTTCGGCTTCGGCAACATCGGGACGGCGCAACAGCAATTCGGACGGCATTCCGGGCTGCACCGGCGGCGGTTTGATCTCGGCCATGGTCTCAGCCGTCACGTCGAAGCCTTCCGGGGCGCGCCCAAGCAGCACGGCGAGCGTGTAGCGGGCTTCGCGTTCCTGTTCGACAAGGCCGGGGATCTGCGCCTGTTGGGCAGCCACCTGCGCCTGTTCCTGCGCCAGATCGAGATTGGACGATACGCCGTTCTCGACCTTCGCCTTGACGATGACGAGCACGCGGTTGACCGCTTCGACGTTGTCGCGCGCGATCTTGATGCGTTCGCGCAGCGCCAGCACGTTGATGTAGGCGCGCGCAGTGTTGGACTCCACCGTCAATGCCACGGTCTGCTGGGCATAGCGGCTGGCGCGCAGCGCATCCTCGGCGGAGAAATACTGATTGCGGTTCTGGCCGAAGATGTCGAGCTGGTAGCTCGCGTCGAGGCCGAGGCTGAAGCTGTTCGACGAGGTGAAGCGTCCGGTGCCGGTGGTCACGCCGCCCGGCCCGGTCGTGATCGTGCGTCCGTGCGAACCCTGGCGGCTTGCATCGAAGCTGCCGTTCAATGTGGGAAACAACGACGACCGCGCGATGCCCGATTGCGCCTCGGCCTGCAACACGCGGGCGTAAGCCGCCGCGATGTCGAGATTGTTCGCTTGCGCGTCCGACACCAGACCCGCCATTTCGGGACTGCCGAACGTCGTCCACCAGTCGGTTTTCGGCCACACCTGCGCGTCCGACATGATCGGCGCGGTGAACCCAGCAGCGGGCACGTCGGTTGTTTTGAGCGCCTGGGGAACAGGTGTCGTGCATCCGGCCGCGACCAGTGCCAACACGACAGCCGAGGAGGAATTGAAAAATCGGTTCATTAAAATCACTCGCTTGCAGGGGGCGCCCGTGCCGCTTTCATATCTGCTGCCAAGCCGAACACAAGCCCTGCAGCGGAAGCACAGCCAGACGCCGGAATCATGGATGACGCAATACCGGTGAACCGGGGTGCAAACGCCTGAATTGTCAGGATGGTTCCGAAAGCCGCGCCGCTTCCCCCACAAAACCGTCATGTTGCGTGGCGAAAGATCGGACAGAACATTTTCGTGATGTGTTCAAAACGAAACGGGCCGCGTGGGGGACGCGGCCCGTCTACTTCCGGTCTTTGGGGGAAAGGCCGGATCAGGCGCCGCCAAGCCCGCCCTTGCGGACGACCTTGAAGCGCTGGAGTTGCATGCTCGCCAGACCCATGTTCGGGTCGATTTCGAGCGCCTTCTGATAGTCTTCATACGCGGCGCGCACATTGCCGAGCGCCTCGTTCACGATCGCACGATCGTAATAGGCGATGGCCGGCTTCTTCGCGCCGAGTTCGAGACCCTTGGTGATGTCGTCGAGCGCCACCTGATAGCGGTGCAGCGAGATCATCACCGCGCCGCGGTCCACATAGCCTTCGCCCAGCTTGTCGTTGAGCTTCAGTCCGGCGTTGTAGTCGGCGAGCGCGCCGTGCAGATCGTCGATGCGTCCCTTGAGGATGCCGCGATTGATCAGCGTAGCGGCACGATCCTGTACCGACAGCGAGATGTTCTCGAGAGCGTTGTTGCAGGTCTGCACTCCGCCAATAGGTTCGCCGTCGAACTCGGCGGCTTTGTAACAGTCTGCGGCAGCACCGCTGCCAAGAACGGTGACGGCGGCGTCGGCCGACGTCGCCACAATGGCCAATCCCGCAGCACCCACGATGGCTGCCGAGAGCTTGTGCAATTTCATGATTCCCTCCCCTGATGAGGCAACTTGATTGTTGCACAAAAGCCGCAACCGGTCCATGGCAGGAATAAGGTATTTCCAAGGCATTTCAGGCTTTAAGCCACTCATCCGACTGCCGAAATCCGGCACCCTCGCAAGTTGCGTTTTGTATCGTATTTTCACGCTTAAACGTTCACGCAAGGAGAAACCATGACCTGGCCCGCGCTCGCGCCGCTTGTGCTCTTAAGCATCTCAAATGTGTTCATGACGTTTGCCTGGTACGGCCAGCTCAAATTTCCCAACACCTCGCTCCTGATCCTGATTCCGGTGAGCTGGGCCATCGCGTTCTTCGAATATTGCTTCGCCGTGCCCGCCAACCATTACGGCCATCAGGTCTATTCGGCGGCGCAGCTGAAGACGATGCAGGAGGTCATCACGCTCGTCGTGTTCGCCGTGTTCTCGGTGACCTATCTGGGCGAAGCCATAAGGTGGAACCACGTCGTGGCCTTCGGCTTCCTCGTCTG
>CAZTCU010000367.1:0-2934 GCA_964612235.1 uncultured Rhizobium sp. | reverse complement strand
CTGCACAACCTGCTCAACATCCTCGAAGGCAAGGACGAGGACGAGCAGGACATCAACGCGATGAACGAATTCACCTTCTGGGAAATCGCGGCCAAGCCCTACGAGAAATTCCTCGAGAAGCCGGTCACCGAGGCCACGCGCGAAGAAATCGCCACCGTCCGTCCCAAGGTGCAGGAGATGATCGCCGAGAGCACGGATGGTCTTGCCATGATCAAGACCCATCATTGCCTGGTGATGGACCGCGGCACCCCCGCCATCAATCTCGCCGTTACGGCAGGCGCGGTCTATATCGTGCGCAATCCGCTCGATGTCGCCATTTCGCTTGCCCACCACATCAGCGGCACCATCGACGACGCGATCCACATGATGGAAACGCGCGGCCTCGAAACCGCGATCAGCGACAAGAATGTCCATGAGATCTACGGCTCGTGGAGCCAGCATGTCGAAAGCTGGACGCGCAATCCCCATCGCGGCATCTGCATCCTGAAATATGAAGAGATGCTGGCCGAACCCACGCGCATCTTCGGCGGGCTGGCGCGCCACCTGCTGCTCAAGCCCAAGCCCGAACAATTGCAACTGGCGATCGACCGTTCCTCCTTCGAAAAGCTGAAGGAGCAGGAAGCCAAGGAAGGTTTCCGCGAAAAGCCCGACAAGGCCGAACGCTTCTTCCGCGAAGGCAAATCGGAGCAATGGCGCGAGAAGCTGTCCCGCCGCCAGGTCCGCCAGATCGTCCAGGTTCACCACAAGCAGATGCAGCGCTTCGGCTATCTCACCGATGAGCTGAAACATCTGGTCGGCTGAGCCAACCACCCGCCGTTCTTGAAATAGAATTGCGTGCGCCGCCCGGCGCACACTTTTTTGCGCCTCCCGCTACAAGTTTTCGCGACCCGTCCGTCATATTGGGCGAGGTTGGTGCAATCCTCCAACGGCAGGGAACTGGCGGAGGCAATGGCCGAAACACCGATGAACGATCTGAACGCAACCGAGCGGAACGCGGCGGGGGAGCCGATGCCCACGTCCGAAGTGGAGGCTTGGTTCGTCCGCGAAGTCCTGCCTTTGGAGGCATCTTTGATGCGTTTCCTGCAAAGCGCCTGCCGCAACGCCCAGGAAGCCGCCGATCTCCGGCAGGATGTCTATGCCGGCGTCATCGCCGCCGCGCGCAAATCCCTTCCCGACCGCGCCAAGCCCTTCGTCTTCGCCACCGCGCGCAATCTGTTGATCGATCGCGTGCGCCACGAGCGCGTCGTCTCCATCGACACGGTCTCCGATCTCGACGAACTGGGCCTCGTCGCCGACGAACCCGGCCAGGACCGCGTGCTGATCGCGCGAGATGAATTGCGCCGCCTGCGCACGGCCATCGACGCGCTGCCGCCCAAATGCCGCGAGGCCATCGTGCTGCGCCGTATCGAAGGTCTTTCTGGCCGCGAGATCGCAAGCCGCATGGGCATCGACGAAAGCACCGTTTCCCATCACATCAACAACGGCGTGCGCATCCTCGCCGAAAAGCTCTACGCCGAAGAACCCAAGCGCGGGAACAAGCCATGAGCGACGCGCTCCCCAACGACGCCATCGAAGCCCGCGCGGCCGATTGGCTCGCGCGCCAGCAATTCGAAAGCTGGAACGAAGCCGATGCCGAAAGGCTCGAAGCCTGGCTCGCCGAATCCGACAACCACACCGCCGCCTATTGGCGTCTGAAAGCAGCCTTCGGCCGCACCGACCGGCTGGCGGCGCTTCGCCGTCCGATGATGCAGCGCGCCGCCTCGCAGGCTTCGGCGCGCAAACCATGGACATTGCTTTATGCAGCCGTTGCAGCCCTCGTCGTGCTGGCGGTCGGCGGTGGCATCTGGGGTTATCAGGCGCTCACGCCCGACGGCCGCACCTTCGCCACGCCGGTGGGCGGTCACATGACGGTGAAACTGGCGGACGGTTCGGTGATCGAACTCAACACCGACACCGTGCTCCACACCGATTTCACGCCGGAAAAACGCGCCGTCCAGTTGGTGAGGGGCGAAGCCTATTTCCAGGTCGAACACAACGCCGCGCGGCCCTTCACGGTCACGGTCGGCGATCATCGCATTGTCGATCTCGGCACGAAGTTCTTCGTACGCAGGTCGGCCGAGCAACTCGATGTCGCCTTGATGGAGGGCAGCGCCCGCCTCGAAAGCACCAGCGCATCCGCGCAAACGCGCCCAACCGTCCTGATGCCCGGCGATTTCGCGGTGGCGACGGCCACTTCCATCGGCGTCTCGCGCAAGAAGGTGCATGAACTGGCCGACGATTTGGCTTGGCGCAGCGGCATGCTCGTCTTCCACAACGCGCGCCTTGTCGACGCCGCGGCCCAATTCAATCGCTATGGCGATGTGAAGCTCGTCGTCTCCGACAGCGCTTCGCGGCTGACCATCAACGGCGCCTTCCCAACCAACGGTGCGGGCGATTTCGCAGGCGTCGCCCACGAGATCTTCGGACTGCATGTCGATCGCCGCGGCAAGGACATCGTTCTTTCACGCTGAACAGGATTTTGAGATCAAGGGGGGATTATGAGATTGCTGAGGAACGCATATCTTTCGGGAGCCGCCATCGGCCTTGCGTTTGCTTTGACAAGCGCAGCCCAAGCCGAAAGCTTCAACATCCCCAGCGGCACGCTCGCCGCCGCCCTCGACAGCTATAGCGCGCAAACCGGCGTGGCGCTTGCCATCTCGACCGATGCGCTCAAGGGCGTGCGTACCGGCGGCGCGTCGGGCAACATGTCCCCCGAACAGGCGCTCACCCGCATTCTTTCCGGCACCGGCTTCGGTTCGCGCCGCGTCGGCAACGCGCTTGCCATCGTGCGTAGCGGAATGCGCGAAAGCGAAGTCATCGCACCCAACGAATTGCAATCCATCCAGCTTGCCCAGGCCACGTCTACACCGCGCACCTCAGTCGAAACGGTGACGG
>CAZTCU010000366.1:0-2946 GCA_964612235.1 uncultured Rhizobium sp. | reverse complement strand
CGTCCGGGTCGCCGTAGTCGCCGAACGGTCCGTCGATGGCCATCAAGCCGTGCGCGCGCGCGGCTTGCACCATGCGGAACAGCGGGAAGTGCCAGAGATCGTTCCAGTGGCGGACGCGTTCGCCCTTCTCGTCCTTGTCGGTGAGCATGACATAATCGGCATTGCCCCCGCCGATGTTGGTGGTGCGCATGCCCTGGCTGGCGGCATAGTCGGCCGCGCCGAAATGAAGACTCTCCAGACGCTTCGAGGAACCGGCGATCTCGTCGATATTGGTCAGGCCGAGCACACTTTCGATGATAACTTCGAGGCCGATCTTCTTCTTGCGGCCCACGGCGGCGGATGCCTGCGTGATCAGCATGTCGATGGCGTAGACGTCGGCGGCGCAACCGACCTTCGGGACCATGATGGCATCGAGGCGTTCGCCGCCCTTTTCCACCAGCGCCAGCACGTCCTGATAGCAAAGCGGCGTGTCGAGACCGTTGATGCGGCAGGTGACGGTCTTGTTGCCCCAGTTCACCTCGTTCAGCGCCTGCACGATGTTGACGCGCGCCTGCGGCTTGTCGGAGGGCGCAACTGCGTCTTCGAGGTCGAGGCACACCACGTCGGCAGCACTCGCCGCTGCCTTTTCGAAGAACTTGGTCTGTGAGCCGGGCAGGAACAGCTTGGAACGATAAAGCCGGACCGGCGCCTGACGTTCGATGGTGGTGAAGCTCACAAAAATCCCCTCTCATGCTGCGAGTGCGAAAACTGGCCCTTGGGGGCGGGCCGCGTCAACTGCGGCGGTTTGTTCTTGGGCTTGTTCTTTTCTGGCGGGCCAGGGGGTGGGCCTCGGTAACCATGGCTTCCAGCCGGTCGCGCGCCACATGGGTGTAGATCTGGGTCGTCGCGATGTCGGCATGGCCGAGCAGGGTCTGGACGCTGCGCAGATCCGCGCCGCCCTCGACCAGATGGGTCGCGAAGGCGTGACGCAGGACGTGCGGCGAAAGCTTGTCGGGATCGATGTTCGCCTTCAGCGCCAGCGCCTTCAGCATCTGATGGCAGCGCCGCCGCGTGAGATAGCCTTCCGCCGAGCGCGAGGGAAACAGATAACGCTCCGCCGTTGCTTTGCGCGGTCCGGCCGGCAGGAATTCGTCGCGCACGGAAAGATAATCCTTGATCGCTTCGCGGGCGGGCGGATTGAGCGGCACGATACGTTCCTTGCCGCCCTTGCCGCGCACAAAGATCGTTTCGCGATTGCGCACCGCGTTGTGCGGCAGCGTCACCAGTTCGGAAACACGCAGGCCCGACGCGTAAAGGATTTCCAGCATGCAGACGAGGCGCTTGCCTTCGGCGGTTTCGATGTTTTCTCGCGCGGTCGAAATAAGCGTCTCGACTTCCTCGCCCGAAAGTATTTTCGGCAGTGGGCGTTCGGGGCGCGGGGCGTCGACGGCATCGGTGGGGTCGTCGCCCCGCATGCCTTCGCTGTAGGCGAACGAAAAGAACTGGCGCAGGGCCGAGAGTTTGCGCGCCTGTGTCGAGCCCGCCATTCCCGATTTCGAAAGTCGTTGCAGATAGGCTTTCACGTCGTCGCGCGAAGCCTTGGCGAAATTGCCCTTGGTGCACCCGGCGAAATCCAGAAGGTCGCGGCGATAGGCGGCGAGCGTATTCTGCGAGGCGCCGCGCTCGGCGCTCATCATGTCGAGAAAATTCTCGAGGACGGCGGCCGTATCCAGCCCCTTAACCAGGGAACCGCTCATTGGGGATCGTCTGTTCGACGGTCTGCTGCGGCGGCCGCAGGGTGCCGGCGTAGAGGAGCAGCACCACCCCGCCCACAAGCGCCAGCAGGATGATCGCCAGAACGATACGCAAACCCCAACTCATCGGCTTGTCCCAAGTGATTCGTCTTCACCGTAACATTCCCTCTCCCCCTTGGGGGAGAGGGTTAGGGTGAGGGGGTGATCGTGCAACGATTTCGGTATCGCGAGTATACCGGCATTCGCCCCCTCACCCCGGCCCTCTCCCCCTCCGGGGGCGAGGGAGTAGCTAACAAGTGTTGTTGCGTGTAATCGGAACCCATGAGCGGTCTCAATCGCACAGTGGCGCTGGTCGGCATGATGGGCGCGGGCAAGAGCTCGGTGGGCAAGCGGCTTGCCGCGCGGCTGAACCTGCCGTTCAAGGACGCCGATGCCGAGATCGAGACCGCGGCCGGCTGCACCATCAACGAAATCTTCGAGCGCTATGGCGAACCGGCATTCCGCGACGGTGAGCGGCGCGTGATCGCGCGGCTGCTTTCCGAACCGCCGCAGATATTGGCGACGGGCGGCGGGGCGTTTATCGACCCGGAAACGCGCGCGGAGATCAAGAAGAAGGCCGTCTCCATCTGGATCAAGGCGCCGCTCGGCGTGCTCTTCGATCGCGTGACGCGCCGCGATACGCGCCCGCTTTTGAAGAACGGCGATCCGCGCGAAATCCTCGAACGGCTGCTGGCGCAGCGCGAGCCGATCTATGCCGAAGCCGATCTCGCCATCGACAGCGCGGACGGACCACATGCGCAGGTGGTCGAACACATCGTCGAGGCGCTGAAGGAACTGGGCCACATCGCATGACCGAGCGCGTTCCCGTCAAACTGGACAACCGCAGTTACGACATCCATGTCGGCGGCGGTTTGCTTTCGCAGGTGGGCGCGCTCGTCTCGCCGTTTGCGCGTGGGCTTGTGCCCGTCATCACCGACAAGCACGTCGCCGCTCTTCATCTGCAAAGCGTGCTGGATTCGCTCAAGGCGGCCAATCTCGATGCGCGCCCCATCGTGCTCTCGCCGGGCGAAGGCACCAAAAGCTTCGCGGGGCTGGAACAACTCTCCAGCGCTTTGCTCGAAATGGGTATCGAACGCGGCGGGTTGATCGTGGCGCTAGGCGGCGGGGTGATCGGCGATCTCACTGGCTTCGCGGCGGGTGTGCTCAAGCGGGG
>CAZTCU010000365.1:0-2962 GCA_964612235.1 uncultured Rhizobium sp. | reverse complement strand
CGGAACAATTGCTGGGCCAGGGCGACATGCTGCACATGATGGCCGGTGGCCGCATTCGGCGCATCCATGGACCTTTCGTGAGCGATCACGAAGTCGAAGACGTGGTGCGCTTCCTGAAGACGCAAGGCGCGCCCGAATATCTCGAAGCCGTGACCGAAGAACCCGACGAGGACAGCGACGATCCTTACGCGCTCTACGGCAACAGCGGCGGCAATTCGGATTCGGGCGACGATCTTTACGACCGCGCGCTTGCCATCGTCGCGCGCGAACGCAAGGCCACGACCAGCTACATCCAGCGCCGCCTGCAGATCGGCTACAACCGCGCCGCCCGCATCATCGAGCGCATGGAACAGGAAAGCGTGCTCTCAAAGCCCAATCACAAGGGCGTGCGCGAAATCCTGCTGCCCGATCACGGCGAGGACGATTGACCTAAAGGCGCTTTACCGCGCGTTCCAGCGCATCGTTGATGCGCGTCTGCCAGCCGCGCCCCGTGGCGCGAAACGCGTCCACCACTCTTGGATCGAGGCGCAACGTCACGGGAATCTTCGGATTGGGAATCTTCGGGCGTCCGCGGCCGCGCTTTGCTTCCACGATCTCCGGGATAAGTTTTGCGGCAGGCCGGGCACGGCGAAAATCCTCGCGCGTCCAATCCGGATTGTCGTTGAACCGCGCTGGCGGCTTGGGCCGCGCTTCACGCTTTGCGCCACTCTTCTTCATACCATCTCACTTCCCTGGCCTTCGCCTTTCTGAGGCTGATGATGCGAACATCGCGTCCCCTCGGCGTGAAGACCATCACATGCAGTCGCCCACGGATGAAGCCGAACGCGCGAAGGCGGGTTTCGCCATAGTCGTAACGATCGTCTTCCACCACTAGCGCCGTGTCCCACTCGAACATCGCCTCTTCGGCGAAATCGATGCCGTGCTTGCGGCGGTTGGCGGCACGCTTGGCTTCATCCCATTCGGGCATGTAATTTATGTAGTACGAAAATTCGTGAAATGCAAGGCTAAGCCGCCTTCAGCTTGCCTTCGTAATAGGCCGCCAGCCCTTCCAGCTCGGCCGCGCAATCGCCTTCGAAGCAGGTACCGTGCATCACCGCGATGCGTTTCGGCTTCAGGTCTTTCAGCGCGCGAATGGTCGGCCCGGTCGCGGGCGTGAGCGCGCTGGCGTGAAACCCTTCCTCCGCCGCAATCGCCGTATCGACGATGCTCTTTGCGCCAATCGCAGGTCCATCGCCCACTTGCGTGAACAGGTCGCCGGAGAACAACGTCCCCGTTGTTTCCTCGAACATCAGCCCGGATTCCCACGCATGCGGCACATGCGGCGTATCGATGTAACGCACGCGCTTGCCGCCGAGATCGAGCACTTCGCCATTCTGCAACGGCCGCGGCGGCCGATCCGCCAGATCGTTGAGCGACACCATGCAGGCGATCATGCCGTGCGCCACTTGCGCATTGGGCGCCGCCGCCAGCCACTGATTCATCGACCCGCATTCGTCGGATTCGACATGGCCGAATGAAATCCAGCGGAGCTTGTCCAGCGGCACCACTGTCGCTGCTGCCGCCGAAACGAGCGGAAACAGTCCACGCCCGCCACAATGAAACAGAAGCGGCTCGTCGGCCCGCACCAGATACTGGTTGAAGGTAAATCCCACCGGCGGCACCTCCGCCACGAAGGTAGAAAGACGGAAAATCCCGTCGGCGATTTCATCGACGCGTGTTTGCATGGGCGTCCCCCTTTTCCTTCAGGGCTGATATAGCAAAAAACACGCCCTCTCCCCAGCGGCCCCCGAACCGAATAGTCTTGGCCGACCCAAGGGGAAATTCGGATGTCCTATATCGACAAGTCGCTGGGCGACGGCGAGAGACTGGTGGCGCGCGCCGAGTTTCACTGGTGGTACACGTTCAAGGCCATACTCGCGCTCGTGGTGCTGGGCATCGTCCTCATCGGCATCGTGATCTTCCTCCGCATGATGCTGCGCAAATGGACGACCGAAATCGGCATCACGACACATCGCTTCGTGGAGAAGACGGGCTGGCTCACGCTCAGCACGCAGGAGATCGCCCTTCCCAACATCGAAGGCGTGAAGGTGACCCAGAACTTCTGGGGCAACATCCTGGGCTACGGCAAGATCCGCATCGAAGGCACCGGCATCGACGCCATCGAACTGCCCGACATCGCCAATCCGATCGAATTCCGCAGGGCCATCGAATCCGCGAAGGAAGGCTCGGGCATGTTCCGCAGATGATGGCGGACAATAAACCGCGCTGCCGGAAAGACCGTGCTCGATTAGAAACGGCACGTAACGCAACCGGAACCGGCGCATGACGAAAGCATTGAGCAGCATCGTTCTGATAGCCGCGTGTCTTACTCCGCTTGCCGCGCAAGCCGGGGGCGATGCGGCCAAAGGCAAGGGCTATTTCACGCGCTGCGCCATCTGCCATTCCAACGCCAAAGGCGCGCCCAACCGTATCGGGCCGAATCTGTTCGGCGTTGTCGGACGCAAGGCCGCATCCCTGCCGGGATTTTTCTATTCGGGCGCGATGAAGCATTCGAACATCAAATGGACCCACGAAAAGCTGGAGGCCTATATCTCCAAGCCCCAGGCCGTGGTTCCGGGCAACCGGATGGCCTTCGCAGGGGTCTCCAGCCACCAGCAGGTCGAGGACCTGGTGGCCTATCTGGAGACCCTGAAATAGCCGAACTGTGGCGGAATGACGCACCCGCGCGCTTATGCTGCGGCGCGAAGGCGGGGCGGGCGACATTGCTTCGTTGACAGGCCCGACGCCTCTTGCCTAGTTTTTGCGCCGCACAACAGACGGCCTGAAGCGCCAGTCCTTTCGGCGCCGGAAGTGGGATTAAGGCCGCTATAGCGGGAAGGCATTCTGAAACGATGAAGGTACTGGTCCCCGTCAAGCGGGTGATCGACTACAACGTCAAGGTTCGCGTCAAAGCGGATCAGAC
>CAZTCU010000364.1:0-2963 GCA_964612235.1 uncultured Rhizobium sp. | reverse complement strand
GAGCATCCCGTCACCGAAGCCATCACCGGCCTCGATCTCGTGGAGTGGCAGTTGCAGGTGGCAGCGGGCCGCAAATTGCCCAAGCAACAACACGAACTCAAAATCAAAGGCCACGCCATCGAAGCGCGCCTCTACGCCGAAGACCCACGCAAGAATTTCCTGCCCTCCATCGGCACCTTGCAGCGCCTGCGTTTCGGCGAAGGCGAGAACATCCGCATCGATACCGGCGTTCGGCAAGCCGATGCCGTGACGCCATTCTACGATCCCATGATCGCCAAGGTGATCGCCTGGGACGAAGACCGCAAAGGCGCCGCCGCGAAACTCGCGACGGCATTGGCACACACACAAGTAGCAGGCGTCGCCACCAACGCAGGCTTTCTCGTCCGCGCCTTGCGCAACACCGCGTTTTTGGCCGACGACGTCGACACTGGTTTCATCGACCGCCATTTGGCCGAACTCACCACCGCGCCGCCCGCTACAACGGCACTTCCGCAAGCCGTAGAATTTTTGCTAATCGAACGCGCGCGCGGCGATCATTCCGATCCGTGGAACGCGCAAGACGGTTTCCGCCTCTCGGGCGAGGCCAAAGAACATCTCACCTTCACGCAAGGCGAAGATCGTTTCCCCGTCGAAATCGTTCACAAGCGCGGCGCAACCGAAATCGTTATCGCAGGCAAACCCCAAGCGCCCGCATCCGCCGAAAACGCCATGCGTCTCGCCAGCGGCGAAATCGCCGTCATGCACAACGGCGACACGCAAGTCTTCGCGCTTTACGATCCGTTCGACAGCGAGGACAGTTCCGGTTCCGCAAGCGACCGCATCATCGCGCCTATGCCCGGCAAGGTGATCCAGCTTCTCGTCAAGGCGGGAGACAAGGTGAAACGCGGCGCCCCGCTCGCCATTCTCGAAGCGATGAAGATGGAAAACACGCTCGCAGCCCAGGCCGATGCCACCGTCGCCGAAATCGCCGTCGGTATCGGCGATCAGGTGGGCGAGGGCGCGCTGATCCTCACGTTCGAAACCGAAGCCGGGAAATGACCCTGCACATCATCAAGCTCTGCGTCGGCGTCGAGACGGTCGAAGAACTCGCGCAATGGCAACTCGGACGCATCAAGGAGCAGAAGAAAAAGGGCAAGAAAAACCCCGAACTGATGCACGTCACCCGCATGATGCCCAAGCGCGCCGAGGATATCGTCGGCAAAGGCTCGCTCTATTGGGTCATCAAAGGCCAGATCGCCGTGCGCCAGAAGATCCTCGAACTGCGTCAGGTGACGCGCGGAGGAACGCCGCATTGCGGCATCGTCTACGACGCCAAACTCATCCCCGTCGCGCGCCGCATGCACCGCCCGTTCCAGGGCTGGCGCTACCTCAAACCCGAAGACGCTCCGCCCGATGCGCGCGGCAGCAAGGGCGGCGCCGGATTGCCGGAAGCGTTGAAAGCCGAACTCGTCTCGCTCGGTCTTCTTTAAAGCGCCATATTGTCGATCAGCCGCGTCGCCCCGATTTTCGCGGCGGCCAGAATGCGCGCGGGCCGCGCAAGTGAATCGATACGCTTCAATGTTTCCGCATCGCGGATCGCCACATAATCGACAGACGAAAATCCCGCGCGCATAAGCCCGTTGGCCGCATCGGTTTCGATCCCTGCAATTTCGCTGCCGCCCTTCGCAAGCTCGATGGCCTCCGCGAGGATCACGTTCAATCGCCCCGCCACCACGCGCTCGTTCGGCTTGAGATAGGCGTTGCGCGAAGACATCGCCAGCCCGTCCGTTTCGCGCAGGATCGCGCCGCCCGGAATCTCGATAGCCAAACCCAGATCGCGCACCATGCGCCGGATCACGAGCAGTTGCTGGTAATCCTTCTCGCCGAAGATCGCCGCATCGGGCATCGCGGCCAGCAGCAGCTTGGAAACGACCGTGGCCACGCCCGCGAAGAAGTGCGGCCGGAAATCGCTCTCCAACCCTTCGCTCGGCCCGCCGACCTCGATCCGCGTCGCGAACCCTTCCGGATACATCTCCGCAACCGGCGGCGCGAAGATCAGGGCCGCCGGTGTTCCCGCAAGCTTGCCGCGGTCGCTTTCCAGATTGCGCGGATAGCGGTCGAAATCTTCGTGCGGCGCGAATTGGGTGGGATTAACGAAAATGCTGACAATCACCTTTTGCGTGGTGTTTCCGATCTCGCGCACCAGCGACAGATGGCCTTCGTGCAGCGCGCCCATGGTGGGCACAAGGCCCACGCGCGTGCCGTCCGCGCGCCAGGCTGTGATGCGTGCGCGCAACTCTGAAATGCTCGTCACAATCTCGGCGGTCATGGCGTAGGGCGGGGCGTCTGGGTTAGGATCGGCGGCCCTCGATAGCACACACCCCATGACGTTTGAAAACCTGCGCCGCGAGATCTCCGCGGCCTATCTTGCCGACGAAGACGCCATCACCGCCAAACTCCTCGAACGCGCCCGGTTGACGCCCACGGAGAGCACCGCCACCCAGTCGCTCGCCCGCGAATTGGTGAACCGCATCCGCGCGCGGCCCACCGGCAGCGGCATCGACGCGCTGCTACAGGAATACGCGCTCTCGACGGAAGAGGGCGTGGTGCTCATGTGTCTTGCGGAATCGCTCCTGCGCGTTCCCGACACCGAAACCGCCGACCGCCTGATCCGCGACAAACTCGGCCACGGCCGCTGGGACGATCATCTGGGCAAATCGCATTCGCTGTTCGTCAACGCCTCGACCTTCGCGCTGATGCTGACAGGCCGCGTCGTGCGCCTGGACGAAACGAGCCGGTGGGATTTCGAAGGCATCTGGCGCAAGCTGGTCGGCCGCGCGGGCGAGCCCGTGATCCGTCAGGCCGTCACCTATGCCATGCGCATCCTCGGCCGCCAGTTCGTCATGGGCCGCACCATCGAGGAAGCGTTCGAAAACACCGAACGCGAATACCGCTATTCCTTCGACATGCTGCGCGAGGCGGCT
>CAZTCU010000363.1:0-2992 GCA_964612235.1 uncultured Rhizobium sp. | reverse complement strand
ACGCTACCGCGGTCAACAGAGAGAGCGCCGAAGCGCTTGCCAGCAGGTTAAGGCGTATATTCGCGCGCGGGTGTGTGGTGATGAGTTCACTCATTGTTGTATTCCCCCCGTGATGGTGTTGGCGACTGCTCCCACCTTCCCCCTGGTGGGGAGGTAAGAATTGATGTTCGCTGTCTTGCCCATATCGCTCACCAATTCTTCGTGATGCGAACGCCGATCAGCTTGGGATCGGTCAGGAACACGTTGGTCGTAAGCCCCGTGTCGTCGCTGTTGAGGAACGTGCCGGTGATGGCCGTCGTGTTGAACACATTCTTGTCGTAGAGCATCACCTGCCAGCCGTTCTGGCTTGTGAAGATGAGCGTCAGGTTCAGGTTGGTGTAGCCGTGGATGCGATCATAGGGATCGTCATTGAAGACACGGGCCCAACTGGCATCCTGCCAATAGAAATCGCTGCGCAGTGTTCCGGCCCAGTCGCTCGTCAGCGGTACGGTGTATTGCGCGCCCGCGGATACCGTGAAGTGCGGCGCATTGGGCAATTCGTTGCCGCCGAGATCCTTATCGAAGCCCGCGCCATTGTTGGGAGCGGTCAGCGGATCGAAGCCGTCGTAAGTTCCAGGTATGATTGGGTCGCCATGCGTGTTCGTCTGGCTGGTGCCATAAGGCGCACCGGTGACGGGGTCGAGGTGCGATATATACGCATTACCGCAATCGCCGCTGATAGAATAAGAGGTGTATTGAAGTTGATACGCCACGACATAGGACGGAACAATGCAATTCGACGCCTGCGTTATGAAGGGTTTGACGACAATCCAATCCGAATTTCCGGCCGTTCGATCCATCAGATCGACCGCATGGTCACCCTTTGCGAGCCTGGTGTCTTCGTACCCACCGCCGAAATTGAACCGAAGACCGGGCACCGGCTCCCAGGTTGCTTCCAGTTCCGCCCCTTTGACGTGGGCATCGAAATTCAAATTGATGGACGTGCGGTCGACGATTTCCGATATCTGATAGTTCTCGTAGTTGTAGTAGAACGCATTGCCGTTGAGCGTTAGCGCGCCATCGAGCAGGGTGTTTTTTGTTCCCAATTCGAAAGCATCGATAAATTCTGGCTTGAAGGTCAGCGGATGGACCGGATTGCTGATTTCGGTTTCCGTAGTGCCGCCGCCATAAATGAGCAGCATGGCGCCTGGAGGATTGGCGCCGCCTGCTTTATATCCGTGTGAATAGGAACCGTAGATCAAAGTCTGATCGGTGAAATCGAGTTTGGGCGTCCAATTCGCGACCGCGCGGCCGGTGAACTGATCCCACTGCTGATCCACCACACCGACCGCCGGATAACCCCAGCCCGGCACGAGTATCTCGCTCGGAATATCGGTGAAATGCTTCTGATCCTCCGTCCACCGCAATCCCGCGGTCAGCTTCAGAGAGTCAAAGACGTTGTAGTTGACTTCGCCAAAGGCGGCATAGGAGTTCAGCGTATAGGGATTGGAGCTACGGAAGTAGTTGTGCCCCATACCGTTCAGACTCGATATCGGATTGGGGTCCATATAAGCGCAGCCAAGTCCCTGCGGCTGAGACAAATCCGGATAGGTGAAGCCCTGGGGAGAGCAGTTGCTGTTGTCCGATACACCCGGAATGTATGGGTGAGTGTTCGTATCTCCGGGTATATAATCGATGTCGTAGTAGGTTGGGCTTGCGGAAAAAAGAGACAACGCATTTATGAAAACGTAATAGTCTTCTTCCGTTTCATAATGAAGGTAGTTGCCGCCGGCGCTGAAATTGAACGGCCCGGAGAAATTCGAAGCCACGCGGAATTCCTGGCTCAACTGCCATGAGTGCTCTACCGACAGATCTTGTGCGACGAGCCTGCTCGTGCAGCCCAGCTGCGGATCGCAGAAGTCGCCGGCTGTACTGCCGTCGGGGTAGACAAAGCCGTTAGCCCTGACAACCGTATCTCCCGGACCCGCGGAATGCCAAATGTTGGGCGAGGTGTTGAATCTGTTGAAATCTTGCGACGAATACAGGAAGTCGTTGCCGAAAGCGGTTTGCGATACGAACGTCAACGGGGAAGCCGAATATTCCAAGTTCAGGTCGGCGATGTCGTTTTTGACCTTGTAGGTTGGGTCTATCGTCGATTCTATCACGCGCAGATTTTGCGACTGTGTCGTTCCGAAATACGGATTGATCCCCTCAATCCTTCCGCCCATATTCTTCAGCGCCAATATGTAAGGAAGCGAGTTTCCGTTCGGAACCTGAAACGCCTCGGGGGAATACATGGACGTCGGCAGGCAGCTTTGGGTGAGGTAGCCGGCCGCGCCCAGCGCGCCGGCTCCTTGCGAAACGTCCAGCCCGGTCGGGACGCCGTCGACTTCGGTCGGTCCGAGGTCGGTCTTGCAAAGCTGTTTGCTGGACCGGATGCGGTCGTCGTTTTCCTGGAAATGTTCCCAGACGAGATAGGCCTGCAAATTCTCGACAGGCTTCCAACCGATGCTCAAGCGGCCCGACCAAAGGTCGCGGCCGTCGATGCGCTCGTTGGTGATCTCGTTGAACGAGTAGCCTTGACGCTTTGTCCACTCGCCCGCGACGCGGATATCCAGACGATCATCGACGATGGGCAGGTTGATCATGCCTTCGAAGCGGCGCTGGTGATAATTGCCGAGTTCGCCTGAGGCCATCGCTTCGAACTGGTCGCTTGGCTTTGCGGAAGTCAAATTCACCACGCCTGCCGTCGCGTTGCGTCCGTACAACGTGCCTTGCGGGCCGCGCAGCACTTCGACCTGGGCGACGTCGTAGAATTCCTGCTCGAAGAAATGATTGCGAATGAACGGAATGTCGTTGAAGGCGACGGCGACGGCCGGATCGGTTGTCACCGAGATGGCCTGCGTACCGATGCCGCGAATCTGGATCGAGTAACCGCTGAAATTCGTTTTCGTGAACGTCAGGTTCGGCACCTGTTTCACGAGATCGGGGCCGCCTGCGGTTTGTGTGGCCG
>CAZTCU010000362.1:0-2993 GCA_964612235.1 uncultured Rhizobium sp. | reverse complement strand
CGCCCGCCGCCATGTTCACAAGGATCGAAGGTTTGCGCCCCGCCGCGCGATGCGCCAGCAGTTTTGCAAACGCATACGCATCGGTCAGCGCCGCCGGGTCCGGCGTCATCACCAGGATGTTTTCGTCGGCGCCGGAAGCAAACCGCATCACCATCGCATCCACACCCGCACCCAGATCGAGCAGCACACGGTCGTAATGCGCGGAGAAGCGCAAGGTTGTCAGCAACTGGCTCGCGCCCATTTCGCCTGCGTTGGCAAGCGCCCCCGAACCCGCCGGTGCGCCCAGCAGATCGAACCCGCCGCGTTGCTTCACGCCGCCGAACACCGGCACCACGGCCTTGTCGACCGGCGTCTTGCCCGCCAGCACACCGGCGATATCGCCGCCGCTGTCGAGGCCCAGATGCAGCGCCGTGTTGGAAAGCCCAAGATCGGCGTCGCACAGCAAAACCTTTTCGCCCAGATGCGCCAATGCGTGCGCCAGCGTTACGGTGACGAAGGTCTTGCCCGTGCCGCCCTTGCCCGAACCGACGGCGGTGAGCCGCGCGAAACCATAGTCGGATTGCAGCGAACTCATAGCGTGCTCCCGCGATCCGGATTGTTGGATTGTAACAGCAGTCGCGCCAGCGAGAGCGGCGTCAGCGTCTCAAGTCCGCCTGCCACGAAAGGCGAGCGTGTGACGTGTGCAAGAGGCAATCCACGCGTGGCCGCGGACAGCAAAGCCCCCATGCGGCGCGCAAGATCGGCGCAAGTGATGATCAGCCGATGGGCACCCGCCGTCTTCAGCGCGGAAACGGTTTCGGAGATCTCTTCGGCATCCGACATGGCCGAAACCACGGCTATGGTCTCCACACCTTCGATCTTGGTCAGTGCGGAAAACGCCGTGCGCGCTTTGCCGTCACGTGGATCGAAACCCGCGGTGTCGATGATGGTCGTGTTCTTCGCCGCGCGTTCGGCATCGATCGCTTTCGCCAGCACCTCGGCGGATTCGGCGACCACGATCTTGGCGTTCAGATGATTGGCGAAGGTCTCAAGCCGCGCCACAGCGCCGGCCCCTTCCGAATCCCCCGCGATCAGCGTGACCTCACGGCCCGCCAACCGTGCATGGGCCGCGATTTTGGCGGCGACGGCGGTCTTGCCCGCGCCGTTGGGGCCGCCCAGCATCAATGTGTTCTGCGCGGCGGCGAACAACGGCGATGTCGGCATCCTCAGGTCGAGCGCCGACGCCAGCGCAAGCGTCATGTCCGCCAGCCGCGATTTCTCTGCGTTCTCCGCCAGCACATGCGCCAATCCTTCCGGCGTGCGATGGCTGTGCAGGACCTTCAACAATTCGGCGCGATTGAAATTGAGCGCCTTGGGCCTAGGCGGCGGGGTTTCTCCGCGGATGCGGCGCACCAAACCGTCCTGGAAACTTTGCTCGAAACTTTGTGCCGGAACCGTTTCGCTCTGCGTCTCGGCCTCGCGCAATATGGCGGCCGCGCTTTCGGCCTTGGCTTCCGCCACGCTGTCTTCCACTGCGGCGCGTACGAACAGCCCGCCGTTCTTGCCGCGGTGGCTCGAAATGATGATGGCTTCCGGCCCCATCTCGGCGCGCACGCTGGCAAGCGCCTCGTTCATGTTCTTGGCGGAGAATGTCTTGAGCCGCATTTAAACTTGCCCCAACGTGCGCAGCTTGACCGACGCATGGATTTCGTTTTGCGACATCACCACCGTCTGCGGGCGGAAGCGCTCGACAATGGAGCGCACGAACGGACGTATCTGCGGACTCGTCAGCAGCACCGGTACTTCGCCCTTCTGGCCCGCATCGTCGAAGCGTTCGCGCACGCTGACGATGAATTGCTGGAGCTGCGATGGCGCCATGGCGAGCTGGCGTTCCTCGCCCTGCCCGACGATGGATTCCGCAAAGGCGTGTTCCCAGGCGGGCGACAGCGCGATGAGCGGCAGATATCCCCCATGCGAAAGATGCTGATGGCAAATCTGCCGCGCCAGCCGCGCGCGCACATGCTCGCTGATGTAAAGGGCATTCTTGGTGTGGCCCACGGCCTCCGCGATGCCTTCCAGGATGGAGGGCAGGTCGCGGATGGAAACGCGCTCGGCCAGCAACGTCTGCAGCACGCGCTGCACCCCGGTGATGGCGATCTGCACCGGAATGAGTTCGTCCACCAGCTTCTTCTGTTCGGCCGGCAATTCGTCGAGCAGCTTCTTGGTTTCCGCATAGGAGAGAAGCTCGCTCATATTCGTCTTCAGCACCTCGGTCAGATGCGTCGTCAGCACCGTGCCGGGATCGACGATGGTGAGCCCGCGGAACGAGGCTTCGTCGCGCTGGCTCTGCGCGATCCATGTCGCGGGCAGGCCGAACGCCGGCTCCGTCGTGTGCGTGCCCGGCAGGTCGATGGGGCGACCTTGCGGGTCCATGGTGAGCAGATGGCCGGGGAACAGTTCGCCGCGTCCGGCTTCGACCTCCTTCACGCGGATGACATATTCGTTGGCGCCGAGCTGCATGTTGTCGAGAATGCGCACGCTCGGCATGATGAAGCCCATCTCCTGGGCAAGCTGGCGGCGCAGCGCCTTGATCTGATCGGTGATGCGCTGGCCGCGCACATCGTTGATCAGCGGCAAGAGGCCGTAACCAAGTTCGATCCGCAAGAGATCGAGCGCCAACGCATTGGCGATCGGTTCTTCGGTGGGCTCCGCCACGGCGCGCGCCTCTTCTTCCTGCGCGATTTCCTTGGCCTTGGCGTCATCCTTGCGTTTGAATGCATACCAGGAAAGCGTGCCTGTTCCGAGCGAGAGGGCGGCGAACACGAGCGTCGGCATGCCGGGAAGGATGGCGATGACGCCCATTACTGCGGATGCCATACCCAGCGCCTGCGGATAGTTGGACAACTGGCCGATCAGCGCCTTGTCGGTCGCGCCTTCGACGCCCGCCTTGGATACCATTAGGCCGGCCGCCGTCGAAACGATCAGCGCCGGCATCTGGCTGACAAGGCCGTCAC
>CAZTCU010000361.1:0-2995 GCA_964612235.1 uncultured Rhizobium sp. | reverse complement strand
CTTCCGCCGTCATGTCCGCGTTCAGGCGAACGGGACGGGCCTTGACCGGTTTGGGGACATGGCGCGCTGTTGATCCCCGTTCGTGCACAGGACGGATGATTTCGACGTTGCCTTCGGTCATGAGCGACGATTAGCGGAAAATGGGGGGAGTTTCTATCGCAGGCCCCACCCGGTCGCGTGCCGATGCACGCGCCCGACCTCCCCGCGTAGGGGGAGGTAAAGAGTGTGGCGCAAGATATTGGTGTGTGGCGAACAAATAATAGCTCGCACTCGCAGCGTTCACTTACCTCCCCCTACGCGGGGAGGTCGACGCGCGACAGCGCGGCGGGTGGGGCCTATGGCCTGACGGGAAGCCCTGCATCGGCAAGCGCCTTCTTCGCATCGGCAATCGTGGCTTCGCCGAAATGGAAGATCGAGGCGGCCAACACTGCGCTGGCGTGACCGTCGCGGATACCTTCGACCAAATGGGTGAGGTTGCCGACGCCGCCGCTCGCAATCACCGGCACCGTGACTGCATCGGAGACGGCGCGGGTGAGCGCGAGGTCGTAACCGGATTTGGTTCCGTCGCGATCCATTGACGTAAGCAGGATTTCGCCTGCGCCGAAGCTGACCAGCTTTTTCGCGTGTTCGATGGCGTCGATGCCGGTGGCGTTGCGACCGCCATGGGTGAAGACTTCGAATTTGCCCGGCGAGACCTGCTTGGCGTCGATGGCGGCGACGATGCATTGGCTGCCGAATTTTTCCGCTCCCTCGCGGATGAATTCGGGACGGCGCACGGCTTCGGTGTTCACGCCCACCTTGTCGGCGCCCGCGAGCAGAAGCGCGCGAATATCTTCGAGCGTGCGCACGCCACCGCCGACGGTGAGCGGCATGAAGCAGACTTCGGCCGTGCGGCGCACGACATCGAGCAGGATGCCGCGTTTTTCGTGGGAGGCGGCGATATCGAGGAAGCAGAGTTCGTCGGCGCCCGCCGCATCATAGATCATCGCCTGTTCGACGGGATCGCCCGCGTCGCGCAAATTGACGAAGTTCACGCCTTTGACGACGCGGCCGTCTTTCACGTCGAGACAGGGAATGATGCGGACCTTGAGCATCAGCGCGCCATGGCCGCGATGTTGAGAAGCGCGCGACCGCAGGCGGCTTCGGCGGGCACGCCGGTTGTTTTGCACAGGGCTTCGGTTTCGAGAAGCATATCCAGTGCCGCAAGCAGTTTAGGCTCCGTCCAGCGATTGGCCTGGGCCTTGAAGGAATTCACGCGGCTGAAATGGACCGGCGGGCGGAATTTGCGCATCGCGTTGTCGAGGGAATCGCCACGGTTCTTTTCGGCCACGGCCTGCGCCAGACGTTGGAAATGGCCAAGCGCCGTGCGCACCACCGCGACGGGCGAGGTTTCGGCGACCCAGAGGCGTTCGAGCGCGATATCGAGGCGGCGGAAATCCCCTTCGCCCGCGGCATCGCACATTTCCTCAGCTCGGGCTTCGGCTTCGTCGCCCATGATGGCGCGAATGTCTTCGAGTTCGATTCGCTTCTTGTCTTTGGCGTAGAGGATCAGTTTGTCGAGTTCGCGTCTTGTGACGCCGCGATCCGAACCCAAGCGCGACACCGCATCGTCGAGCGCTTCGGCGCTGATCGTGAGGTTCTCGGCTTTGAGCGCATTGCGCACCACATCTGCGAGATCGCGCGGAGAATCGGGATAGCACGCGATGGCGGCGGCGTTGTCGGCTTCGGTGAACAGTTTTCGCAAGGAGGAGCTTTTGTTGAGGTCGCCGCCTTCGGCCACGATCAGCGCATCGCCCACCGGCTGATCCAGCACCGCTTCGAAAACGCCAGTGTGGCTGTTGGTGGCGCCGCGCACGCGCACGACTCTGCGGCCGCCCGTCATCGACAAGGCTTGTGCTTCATCGGCCAGACGTGCGGGATCGGAATCGAGCGTGCCTTCATCGAGATCGGCGACGCGGAACGGATCGGTGAGATCGGGCACCACCGATTTCGCGAGCCTGTTGGCGCGTTCGGTGACAAGGCCGCGATCCGGGCCGAACACCAGCACCGCGATGATCGACGACGGCGGGCGTTCGACGAAGCGTTCAATATCGCCGGCTTTGGGCGCGGTCATTGTCTGCGCCTTGCGAAGAACACGCCGAGATCGAGCTGGATGCGCTGCGAGAGATCCTGAGCCGCACGTTTCTGCGCGTCCTGCTGGGCGGACAAGGTGGCGTAAGGCGACGACACCACGTTGTAGGCGGTGAGCGTGGACTGGTGGCCGCTGGTGACGATCTTGCCGGTGGAATCGAACAGCTCGTAATCGGCATCGAGCAGATAGTTGTAACGCGTGATGGTGGCGTCGTTCTGAAGCGCGATACCCTTGCGCTGATCCGACAGGCGGACCTTGAGGCGATATTGCTTCGACCCGCCGCCGCCGGAATCGAACAGATCCGTCAGGCTGTTTCGGAGCTCGTAGCCGGTGCGATCGGGAATGGGGTCGACATAGATCGACGCCATGAGCGCGGGCGATGCGCCGCCACGGCCATACAAGGGATGGAAGCCACAAGCGGCGAGCGCGAGCGACAAGAGAATCGCTGATAATTCGAGGGCGACTCTCTTTCTTACCGCCCCCCACGCGGGGCGGTCGACGCGCGTAGCGCGGCGGGTGGGGGGACGCGCAACAAAGACAGTGTTCCAGAATTCGCCACCGCGGCCCCCACCCGCCGCGCGCTGTTGCGCGCGTCGACCTCCCCGCGAGGGGGAGGTAAGAAAGAGGAGCGGCCTGATGCTCATGCCACCACGTTCACGATGCGGCCCGGTACCACGATCACGCGGCGCGGGGCCTTGCCTTCGAGGGCGCGCGTGACGCCATCGAGAGCGAGCGCCATCTGTTTGATCGTGTCCTCGGTCATGTCCTTCGTCACGTCGATGGTGCCGCGCAGCTTGCCGTTCACCTGAACCGCCATGGTGATGGAGGTGGCCACGGTGAGCGCAGCATCTGCTTTCGGGAACG
>CAZTCU010000360.1:0-3007 GCA_964612235.1 uncultured Rhizobium sp. | reverse complement strand
GTCGATGCCTTCTTCGGCGCGATGGACGGCGGCGTCGACACGCGCAAGACCTATGATCGCGATTTCTACGGTCCCTTCGCCACGATCAGCATCGGCCTGTAGCTCGGGTCTGCCGCTTTGTGGCGAACCCAAGAATGGCCAATGTCGCGATGAACCGGACGATTCGGAGCGTCGCCTTCTTATCGCAGCGACTGCCGGATTTTAGCGCATACGTGCCAGAAAACCGCTGGCCACTTCCGCCAGCCATCGCGCGGCCGTCAACGCACCCGTGGCATTGATGTCGGTGCCTGGATCGAACTCGGTGAGGTCGAGGCACTTCACTTTCGGGTGCATCGCAGCCAGTCGGGTGGCGGCGAAGAATTCTTCGACAGCGATGCCGCCTGGCCGTGCACCGGGAGCGGCGGGCATTTGGGCGCGGTCGATCACGTCGATATCGCAATCGACATAGATATGGTCGCAGCGTTTCGACAGCCGGTCCAGTTCGCGCGCGACGAGCGCGGCAAAACCCTGCGTACGGCAATCGGCGAGCGTATGCACCGCTATCCCTGCCATCTTCGCCTTGTCGTGCGCCTTCCTGGTGTTTGCGAAAGGAGCAAGCCCGATCTGGCCGATATTGGCGCCGGGCAATCCGTCTTCCAGCAACGCTTGAACGGGATTGCCGTTGTTCAATCCGAGATCGGTGTCACGCAGGTCGAAATGCGCATCGAATGTTATCAACCCCACGCGGGACAACGTCGCGTCAACGCCATGCACGCCCGGCCGCGTGATCGCATTGTTGCCGCCGATCAGAGCAACAAGATCGCGTCGCGCGATCTGGCGGGCAACCGCGTCACGAATAGGCGCAAAGGCCTCGGCAGGCGAGACTTGCTTCAAGTTCACGTCACCCGCATCGAACAGGCGCAGGCCCGAAAGATCGGTTCCCGTTTCGAGATCATAGGTGCTGACGCGCTTGACCGAGGCACTCAGAGTCGCCGGCCCCAGGTCGCATCGCTCCGGCGTGATCGAGCCTTCGCCCAGCGGCACGCCCAGAACGGCAATTTTCGCATCCGCAAACGGCCCCAGGAGATCGGCAACGGAAAGCCAGCGGCGATTTTCCGAAAGATTTGGATCGAAAGGGTCTGACACCAAAATCTCCCGCGCAACGGCCGGCGTTTCGGCGCTAAACTTAGCGCGTCCGGAGCCGCGGCGAGAGCGCAAATGTGGGATCTTCTGCTCAAGGAATGCCATGCCGCCACAATGCAAGGGCCGGGCTATGGCGCGATCCCCGACGCCGCCATCGCGTTCCAGAACGGCCGGATCGCCTGGATCGGCCCTAAAGCCGAGTGCCCCTCACAGGCTGCGCGCGAAACGCGCGGGCTGAGCGGCGCATGGGTCACGCCCGGCCTCGTAGACTGCCACACCCATCTGATCTTCGGCGGCAACCGCGCCCGCGAATGGGAACAAAGGCTGCAAGGCGCAAGCTATGAAGACATCGCACGCGCGGGCGGCGGCATCGTTTCGACCGTCCGGGCCACCCGCGCCGCCACGGAAGACGAGTTGGTCGCATCCGGCGCACAACGCGCAACGCAAATGGCGGGGCAAGGCGCAACGACCATCGAAATCAAATCCGGCTATGGCCTCGATCTGGATACCGAACGCAAAATGCTTCGCGCCGCCGCGCGCGCGGGCAAGCAGGCGAACATGCGCGTCGTGCGCACGTTCCTCGGCGCCCACGCGTTGCCGCCGGAATTCGCGAATGATCGCGAAAGCTATGTCGATCTCGTCTGCCAAACGATGATCCCCGAAATCGCCAAGGAAGAGCTGGCCGACGCGGTGGATGTGTTCTGCGAAACGCTCGCCTTCACGCCCGCCGAAACCGAACGCATCTTCGCGGCTGCCACGGCGCATGGCCTGGGCGTGAAAATACATGCCGAACAATTGTCCAATCAGGGCGCCGCCGCACTGGCGGCAAAGTTCGGCGCGCTATCTGCCGATCATCTGGAATGTCTCGATGAGCGCGGCGTAACGGCCCTTGCGGAAGCGGGCACGGTCGCCGTGCTTCTGCCCTGCGCATTCTATTTCCTGCGCGAGACGCAGAAACCACCGCTGGAGGCATTGCGCCGCGCGAACGTACCCATCGCCATCGCCACGGATTGCAATCCCGGCACGTCGCCGTCGGTCTCGCCGCTGCTCGCAATGAACATGGCCTGCACCCTGTGGGGCATGACGCCGGAAGAAGCGCTCGCCGGAATGACGCGCAACGCCGCCCGCGCTCTGGGCCGCGATGCCATCGGCACCTTGGAAGTGGGCAGGGCGGCCGACCTCGCGATTTGGAATATCTCCGAACCGTCAGAACTTGCCTATTGGATGGGCGGCGATCTTTTGCAGGACCGCTATTTCGCCGGCCGTTCCGACAAACATGGAAGCGACACATGAACGATCTCGCCAACGCGCGCATCGTCCGCGCCCCGCGCGGACCGGAGAAAAGCTGCAAGACATGGGCTGCGGAAGCGGCCTTGCGCATGCTGATGAACAATCTCGATCCCGAAGTCGCCGAACGTCCGCAGGATCTGGTCGTTTATGGCGGTATCGGCAAAGCCGCGCGCAATTGGCAGGCGTTCGACCGCATCGTGGAAACGCTGCGCAAGCTGGAAGAAGATGAAACGCTGCTCATCCAATCCGGCAAACCCGTCGGCGTGTTCAAAACGCATGTGGCCGCACCGCGCGTGTTGCTCGCCAATTCCAACCTCGTGCCGAAATGGGCGACATGGGAGCATTTTCAGGAACTCGATAAGAAAGGCCTGATGATGTACGGCCAGATGACCGCCGGATCGTGGATCTATATCGGCAGCCAGGGCATCGTTCAGGGAACGTATGAAACCTTCGCCGAAATGGGCCGCCAGCATTACGGCGGCGATCTGTCCGGCAAATGGATTCTCACCGCCGGTCTCGGCGGCATGGGCGGCGCGCAGCCGCTTGCCGCCACCATGGCAGGCGCATCCCTGCTCGCCATCGAATGCCAGCGTTC
>CAZTCU010000359.1:0-3008 GCA_964612235.1 uncultured Rhizobium sp. | reverse complement strand
GACGAGATAATGCGGACGCTCTTTCACTTCCTTCGGCATGAACGACCATTTCATGCCGGTCGGGAAGCCAGCGCCGCCGCGACCGCGCAGGCCGGATTTCTTCATCTCGTCAATGATCGCATCGACGCCGCGTTCGAGGATTTGTTTGGTGCCGTCCCAGGCGCCGCGCGCACGGGCGGCGTTCAGGCCCGGATCGTGCAGCCCGTAGAGATTGGTGAAGATGCGGTCTTTATCGGCGAGCATCAGGCGATCTCTTTCAGCGTCGTGGGGCCGCCTTCGGGTTCCGAAGAACGGCGGCCGTTCTGCGGACCGGGCTTTGGCGTTTCGCCGCGACGGAAGGCTTCGAGAATCTTTTCGGTCTTGGGGCCGTCGAGGTCTTCGTAGAAATCCTTGCCGATCTGCAGCATCGGCGCGTTCACGCAGGCGCCGAGACATTCGACTTCCATCCACGAGAACTTGCCGTCCTTCGAGACGGTGTGTTGCGTGGGCGCGATGTGCTTCTTGCAAGCGGCAACGACGTCGTCCGAACCGCGCAACCAGCAGGGCGTCGTGGTGCAGACTTGAACCAAATGGTCGCCCACCGGTTCGAGGTTGAACATCGTGTAGAAGGTCGCCACTTCCAGCACACGGATGTAGGGCATGGAAAGCATCGCAGCGACGGCTTCGATCATCGGCTTGGTCACCCAGCCGTCCTGTTCCTGTCCGCGCCAGAGAAGCGAGATCACCGCGCTGGCCTGACGGCCCGGCGGATATTTCGTCATTTCCTTTTCGGCCCACGCCTTGTTCTCGGGCGTGAACGCGAAGTTCGCGGGCTGATGTTCTGCGAGACGGCGGACGCTCAACGGTCGATCTCCCCGAAAACGATGTCGAGCGAGCCGATCACGGCGGGCACGTCGGCAAGCAGGTGGCCTTTGCACATATATTCGAGAGCTGCGAGATGCGGATAGGAGGGCGCGCGAATCTTGCAGCGATAAGGTTTGTTCGTACCGTCGGCCACCAGATAGACGCCGAACTCGCCTTTCGGCGCCTCGACGGCGGCATAGGTTTCGCCCGCCGGAACGTGGAAGCCTTCGGTATAAAGCTTGAAGTGATGGATGAGGGCTTCCATCGACTTCTTCATTTCGGCACGGCGGGGCGGGACGATCTTGTTGTTCTCCACGACCACGGGACCGGCGGGCATCTTTTCGATGCACTGTTTCATGATCTTGGTCGACTGGCGCATTTCCTCGATGCGCATCAGATAGCGGTCGTAGTTGTCGCCATTCTTGCCGACGGGCACCTGGAATTCGAGATCGTTGTAGCACTCGTAAGGTTGCGCACGGCGCAAGTCCCACGCCACGCCTGTCGACCGCAGCATGACGCCGGAGAAGCCAAGCGCTTCGGCGTCAGCCCGGCTGATGACACCGATGTCGACGTTGCGCTGCTTGAATATGCGGTTTTCGGTGAGAAGCGTTTCGAGATCGTCCAGCACCGTGGGGAAGTGTTTGCAGAAGTCATAGATATCTTCGAGCAGCGCGGGCGGCAGATCCTGATGCACGCCGCCTGGGCGGAAATATTTGGCGTGCATGCGCGAACCGGACGCGCGCTCGTAGAACACCATGAGCTTTTCGCGTTCCTCGAAACCCCATAACGGTGGGGTGAGTGCGCCGACGTCCATCGCCTGCGTCGTCACCTGCAACAGATGATTCAGGAGGCGCCCGATTTCATTGTAGAGCACGCGGATATACTGACCGCGCTTGGGCACTTCGAGGCCGAGCAGCTTTTCTATCGCCATGCAGAACGCATGTTCCTGGTTCATCGGGGCGACGTAATCCAGGCGGTCGAAATAACCGATGGCCTGCAAATATGTCTTGTGTTCGATCAGCTTCTCGGTGCCGCGGTGAAGCAGGCCGATATGGGCGTCGATGCGCTCGACGATTTCGCCGTCGAGATCCATCACCAGACGCAACACGCCGTGTGCCGCCGGGTGCTGGGGCCCGAAGTTCATCGTGATCTTGCGATCGTCGAAATTTTCCGCGGCCGAATTCATTTGGTTGCCTTCTCGTCGCCGGGAATGATGTAGGGCGCGCCTTCCCATGGCGACATGAAATCGAAATCACGGAATTCCTGGACGAGCTGCACGGGCTGATAAACGACGCGCTTCAATTCTTCGTCGTAACGCACCTCGGTATAGCCGGTGAGCGGGAAATCCTTGCGTAGCGGATAACCGGAGAACCCATAATCCGTAAGCAAGCGGCGCAGATCGGGATGATCGACGAACTGGATGCCATACATGTCGAAAGTTTCGCGCTCGAACCAGTTGGCGGCGGGATAGGCGCCGACGGCGGACGCGATGGGTTGGTTTTCGTCAAGCTGCGTCTTGATGCGGACGCGCTGGTTCCTGGTGATCGACAGCAGGTGATAGACGACATCGAAACGCTTGGCGCGCTGCGGCCAGTCTACGCCGCAAATATCGATCAAAATGCTGAAGGCGCATTCCGCGTCGTCGCGCAGGAAATGCAGCAACGGCAGAATCTGATCGGGCTCGCAGGTGATGGTGAGTTCGCCCCGCGTGACATCGGGCGTCACGGGAAGCGCGCGGGAAATATGCTGGCCGAGGTCTTCGAGCGTCACGCGGGCGGCCTCAGCGATAAATGGTGCCGGTGCGGCGGATTTTCCGCTGCAGCAGCATGATGCCGTAGAGAAGCGCTTCGGCGGTCGGAGGGCAGCCCGGAACGTAGATGTCGACCGGCACGATGCGGTCGCAACCACGCACCACGGCGTAGGAATAGTGATAGTAGCCGCCGCCATTGGCGCACGAGCCCATCGAAATCACGTAACGCGGCTCCGGCATCTGGTCGTAGACCTTGCGGAGTGCGGGCGCCATCTTGTTGGTGAGCGTGCCGGCGACGATCATCAGATCGCTCTGACGCGGGCTGGCACGCGGGGCGGCACCGAAGCGTTCGATGTCGTAACGCGGCATCGAGGTCTGCATCATCTCGACGGCACAGCACGCCAAGCCGAAGGTC
>CAZTCU010000358.1:0-3010 GCA_964612235.1 uncultured Rhizobium sp. | reverse complement strand
ACACCATGTCGACATCATTGCCCTTGCCGGTAATTTCCCAGATCGCCTTGCCGAATTTGCGCGCTTCCTTCAGCCATGAATCATATTCCGGCGAGCCGACGGCCGGCATCTGGCCCCAGCACTTGAAATCCTTGCGGTTGATGACGCCCTTGGCGCCCAGCGAAAGAACGAATTCGCGCTTGGTCTCATCGGAGATAACGCCGATGGCGTTCGCGCCCGACACTGCGCAAAGCTGAACCGCGAACGAACCCAATCCGCCCGACGCGCCCCAGATCAGCACGTTATGGCCCGGACGCAGGATGTGCGGGCGATGGCCGAAAAACATGCGATATGTCGTTGCGAGCGTCAGCGTGTAGCAAGCCGCTTCTTCCCACGTCAGATGCTTGGGACGCTCCATGAGCTGGCGATCCTGCACGCGGCAGAACTGCGCGAACGACCCGTCCGGCGTCTCGTAACCCCAGATGCGCTGGCTCGGCGAGAACATCGGGTCGCCGCCATTGCATTCTTCGTCATCGCCGTCGTCCTGATTGCAATGCACGACGACTTCATCACCCACTTTCCAGCGCGTGACCTTTGAGCCAACCGCCCACACGATGCCTGACGCATCGGAGCCTGCGATGTGATAGGGATTCTTGTGCCCGTCGATCGGTGAGACGGGCGTGCCCAAGCCGGCCCAAACGCCGTTGTAATTCACCCCCGCCGCCATCACGAGCACGAGCACGTCGTGCGAATCGAGCGACCAGGTAGGAACGACTTCGAGTTTGAAAGACTCTTCAGGCGGCCCATGACGTTCCTTGCGGATCGTCCAGGCATGCATGTTCTTCGGCACATGGCCGAGCGGCGGGATTTCGCCGATATCGTAAAGATCCTTGTAGACTTCGAGCGAAGGCTTCGCCTCTGCCGATGACGCCATGTCGATACTCCCGCTTCTTATCCCCCGGGCCGCAATGCTCCGGCCGATTTGGCGCGGGATTAAGGCTCTGTCTGTGCTGCATTGCAACAGGATTCGGCGTTATTGCTAACAACGCCGCAGGCTGTAAGGCAATTTAATTGCGCTGGAAGCCGTTTTTGCTGCGCCGCCACGGCTTTTTCGTGCCCTTTGCCTTGCCCGCGATCTCCTTCAGTTTGACCGCCTGCCGCAGCGAAAGGGAGGTGCCGGGTGCGCCTTTGTCGGGGTCGCCGAAGGCCCGGCCGTATTTCTCCACGCGCCCCTCGATCGAGCCCAGGAATTCGCCTTCCCATTCCGAAAGCGCCACGCCGCTTTTCTCCGCCGCCTTGCGCGCGCGCCTCAGCGCATTGAGGGCCGCGCGTTTGGCCTGCGCGCGCTGATCGTCGAAGCGTTCTTTCGTGGTGGGAAAGTTTTTCTTCTTCACGAATGTTTCTTGTGCGGATCGCGCTCGCCCGCCCGGATCGCCAGTGCGATGTCGTCGGTCGCAACCGGGCAGGTGAAGAACGGCGAACGTGCGCAATTGGGATTGTAGGCGAAGTTGAAGTCTATGGTGATCGTCTTGGGTGGAAACGTACCGAACGGTTCAACGTCCACATAACGGCCCGCCCCGTAGGTTTCGATATTGGTCAGCGCATCGGTGAAAAAGGCCGACATACCGGTGATCTTCTTCTGTTCGTCGGAATAAAGCGGCAGCGTGAAGCTCTTTCCCTTGAGCGAAAAAGTGGCGTCGCCCGCGTGGAAAAACTCCTTGTCCGTGCCCCGCGATGTGCGGAACACGCGCGCGGTGCGCTTGGGATCTGGCTTGAACGACGCGCTGACGCGATAGGCCGGATCGTAAGGATAGAAATCGACGCCGGTGAAATCTTTCGCGGCCTTGGCCTGCTGGTTGAATACCATGATGCGCACGCCCATCACGCCCGCATTCACTTGCGTCGGTGCGCCGACGATCTCCACATCCTTGTCGACCGCAATGCCCTTGGCGACGGCGGCGATGTCGAACGTCTTTGCGTCCTTCACGACATTCAGCTTGCCGTTTCGATAGCGCGCCACCAGCGCGCCCTTCTTTTCGCCAGGCACCCAGCGCCAGCTATCGGGCTTGCCCTTGGTGCCGGTGAGCGTGGCCGACTGACCCTCGCCCAGATAGGCCGCGTCCTGGATTTTCAGGATGGCGTGCGGGGCCTTCGACCAGGCGAAATTGCCCTCCGCGATCTCCTTTTTCCAAAGCTCTTGTGGCGCGCTGGCGGCCAAGGCGGGGCCGGTCAGGAGGGCAAGAAGAGCAAGTCCAGCAATCGTTTTCATGGCGATATCTTCGAGCGATTTCCCAACCCTTTTACCCTCCCTCAAGGGAGGGTAAAGCCACGGCCCATTCACCCTGCGACCACAACCATGTTGCGCCGCAGCGGACCTTGCGGCGATAATGTTGCGCATGACACGCGACAAGCCCTGGATTTTCCGCACCTATGCGGGCCATTCGAGCGCCGAAGCCTCGAACGCCCTTTATCGCACCAATCTGGCCAAGGGCCAGACGGGCTTGTCGGTGGCCTTCGACCTGCCCACCCAGACGGGCTACGACAGCGATCATCCGCTGTCGAAGGGCGAAGTCGGCAAGGTCGGCGTGCCGATCTCGCATCTGGGCGACATGCGCGCGCTGTTCGACGGCATTCCGCTCGCGCAGATGAACACCTCGATGACCATCAATGCGCCCGCCGCCTGGCTGCTCGCATTGTATGTCGCCGTCGCCGATGAGACCGGCGCACCGCGCGCAAGCCTCCAGGGCACCACGCAGAACGACATCATCAAGGAATATCTCGCCCGCGGCACCTACATCTTCCCGCCGGGCCCCGCGATGCGCCTGACGAGCGACACCATCGCTTTCACCACGGCCGAATTGCCGAAATGGAATCCGATCAACCTCTGCTCTTACCATCTGCAGGAAGCGGGCGCGGATGCGGTGGAAGAAGCGGCGTTTGCGCTCGCCACCGCCATCACGGTTCTCGATGCCGCGAAGAAGCGCGGTGCGATTCCCGAAAGCGAATTCCCCAAGGCCGTGGGCCGCATGAG
>CAZTCU010000357.1:0-3039 GCA_964612235.1 uncultured Rhizobium sp. | reverse complement strand
GCCCAGATCGAACAGATCGTTCTGGATGCGCGCCAGCATCGCGTCCATCTCGCCCGAGGCATGCAGCCGCGCCAGCCCGACCGCCGCGTTGGTTTCGTCGACCGTGCCGTAGGCCGCGATGCGCAGCGCGAATTTCGGCAGCCTCGTACCGTCGCCAAGAGCCGTTTCGCCCTTGTCGCCGGTCTTGGTGTAGATGCGATTCAATGTGACCATGACGAGAACCTAACCGAAGCCCGTAACGGGTGCAAAAACCCTTGTTTTTATAGGCTTGCGATGAAACGTCCGCCCAGTATGATCCGCCCCGAACTGATAGAGCGCCCCATGGCCGAAAAAGACATCCTGTCTCTCAAAATGCCCCCGCCCGAAACCATCGAGGTGGATGACACCCGCATCGCCTGCGACGGCGGCGGCGGCGCGCTCGGCCATCCGCGCGTGTTCCTGCAGATCGGCGAGGAAGGCTTCGTCGATTGCGGCTATTGCGACCGCCGCTTCGTCTTGAGAGCTGGGGCGTCAGCGCATTGAGTTCGCCTGTGAAGGGCCGCCCGCTCAAAAAGGGCGATCATCTCTATCTCGTCGATGGATCGGGATACCTGTTCCGCGCCTATCACGCGCTGCCGCCGCTCACGCGCAAATCCGACGGCCTGCCGACGGGCGCGGTGTCGGGTTACTGCAACATGCTGTGGAAGCTGCTCGAGGATATGAAGGGCGGCGACAAGCCGAGCCACCTCGCGGTGATCTTCGACGCGGGAAAGACGACCTTTCGCAACCGCATCTATCCGCAATACAAGGCCAATCGCCCAGATCCGCCGGAAGACCTGATCCCGCAATTCCCGCTGGTGCGCGAAGCCACGCGCGCCTTCAGCGTGGCCTGCGTGGAAGAGCCGGATTTCGAAGCCGACGACCTGATCGCGACCTATGCCCGCCTCGCGCGCGAACAAAACGTGCGCGTCACCATCGTCTCGTCCGACAAGGATTTGATGCAGCTTATCGAAGACGGCAAGGTCGAATTGCTCGATCCGGTGAAGAACAAGCGGCTGGGCACCGCCGACGTGATGGAAAAATTCGGCGTACCGCCGTCGAAAGTGGTCGAGGTGCAGGCGCTGGCAGGCGACTCGACGGACAACGTGCCCGGCGTGCGCGGCATTGGCGTGAAGACGGCGGCCGAACTGCTCGGTACCTTCGGCGATCTCGAAACGCTTCTGAAACGCGCCGGCGAAATCAAACAGCCCAAGCGCCGCGAAACCTTGATCGAGAACGCCGAGAACGCGCGCATCTCGCTGAAACTCGTGACGCTGGACAGGAACGCGAAATTCTCCTGCCAGCTTGAGGAGATGGAAGCCGCCGAACCCGAACCGGGCAAACTCATCGCCTTCCTGAAAGCGATGGAATTCGGCACGCTCACCCGCCGCGTCGCCACCCATTTCGAGATCGCAGATCCCGACGCGATCGCGCCCGCCGCCGATCCGGCGCAGCCTGCCTTGCCCGCGCCCGATCAAACCGCGCCGCTCGGCGAGGGAAAGCCCTCGCCTGTCCCGGCCGCAAAAGCCGTCGTGCCCGGAACGCCCGCCAAAGGCTGCGTCGGCGCGGTGATGGATCGCGACAAGCTGTTGAAGCCGATCAATCACGACGCCTACGAAACGGTGACCACAACCCAGCGCCTCGATCATTGGATTTCCCGTGCTTATGCCGAGGGCATCGTCTGCGTCGACACCGAAACGACATCGCTCGATCCGATGCAGGCCAAGCTTTGCGGCGTGTCGCTGGCGGTCGCACCCGGCGAGGCCTGTTACATCCCGTGCGGCCACACGACCGGCAATAGCCTCGATTTCGCAGGCGGCGCCAAGCTGGAGCAGATTCCCGAAGCGACCGTGCTGAAACGCCTGAAGCCGCTGCTCGAAGACGAGAGCGTTCTGAAAGTCGCGCAGAACCTGAAATATGACGCACTGGTTTTCGCACAGCGCGGCGTCGCGGTGACGCCGTTCGACGACACCATGCTGATTTCCTATGTGCTGGAAGCCACGCTCCATGGTCATGGCATGGACGAACTTTCCGAACTGCATCTCAGCCACAAACCCATCGCCTTCAACGAAGTAACCGGCAAAGGCAAGGAAAAGGTCACTTTCGATTGCGTGGGCGTAAAGGAAGCCACGCGCTATTCCGCCGAAGACGCCGACGTGACCTTGCGCCTGCACCAGCTTTTGAAACCGAAGCTCGCGGCCGAGGGCAAACTTTCCGTCTACGAAACGCTGGAACGCCCGCTCGTCCCCGTGCTGATGGAGATGGAGAAGAACGGCATCATGATCGACGCCGATCTGCTGCGCCGCCTCTCCAACGATTTCGCGGGCGCCATGGCGAAAATGGAAAAGGACATCCACAAACTCGCAGGCGGCGAATTCAACATCGGCTCGCCCAAGCAGTTGGGCGACATCCTGTTCGGCAAGTTCAAACTGCCCGGCGGCCGCAAAACGAAAACCGGCGCCTGGTCCACCGACGCCGATATTCTGGAAGAGGTGGCCGCCCAAGGTCACGAAATCGCCAAGAAAGTGCTCGACTGGCGCACCTTGTCGAAACTGCGCGGCACCTACACCGACGCGCTGCCCACCTACATCAATCCGCAAACGGGCCGCGTGCATACCTCTTACGCGATGGCGTCCACATCGACGGGCCGCCTCTCATCGAACGACCCCAACCTGCAGAACATCCCCATCCGCACCGAAGAAGGCCGCAAGATCCGCACCGCTTTCATCGCGCCCAAAGGATCGAAGCTCGTCAGCGCCGACTACAGCCAGATCGAGTTGCGCCTGCTCGCGCACATCGCTGACATTCCAGCGTTGCGCAAAGCCTTCTCCGACGGCACCGACATTCATGCGATGACGGCGTCGGAGATCTTCGGCGTGCCGGTGAAAGGCATGCCGCCCGAAGTGCGCCGCCGGGCCAAGGCGATCAATTTCGGTATCATCTACGGCATTTCGGCCTTCGGCCTCGCCAACCAGCTCGGCATTCCGCGCAGCGAGGCTGGCGAATATATCGATCGCTACT
>CAZTCU010000356.1:0-3047 GCA_964612235.1 uncultured Rhizobium sp. | reverse complement strand
ATTCACCGCCGCGATCCTCTCAACTTCGATTTCTTGATCAGACCTTCGTATTGCTGCGCGATCAGGTGGCTCTGGATCTGGGCGACAGTGTCCATCGTCACGCTGACCATGATGAGGATGGATGTGCCGCCGAGCGTGAGCTGGATTTCCTGCCGCGCGAAATCTGGCACGAGACAGACGAAGGTCAGATAGATCGCGCCGATCACCGTGATGCGCGTGAGCACGAAGTCGATATATTCGGCCGTCTTCTTGCCCGGACGGATGCCGGGGATGAAGCCACCATATTTCTTCAGGTTGTCCGCCGTCTCTTCCGGATTGAAGATGATGGAGGTGTAGAAGAACGTGAAGAAGATGATCATCAACGCATAAAACGATTCATAGACCGGGCGTCCGGGCGCCAGATAGGTCATCATCGTCTGCAGCCAGCCGGGCGTGTTGGCGGCGTTGAAGTTCGCGATGGTCGCGGGGATCAAGAGGATCGACGAGGCGAAGATCGGCGGAATCACGCCGGAGACGTTGATCTTGAGCGGCAGATGCGAGGACTCGCCGCCGAACATCTTGTTGCCGACTTGTCGCTTCGGATATTGCACCAGCAATCGCCGCTGCGCGCGCTCCATGAACACGATCAGCAGAATGAGGCCGATCAGGCCGCTGATGATGATGACGATTTCGGGAAGCGGCACCGCGCCCGTGCGGCCGGATTCGAATATCTGGCCGATGGTGGTCGGGAAGCGCGCGACGATACCCGCAAAGATGATGAGCGAGATGCCGTTGCCCACCCCGCGCGAGGTGATCTGTTCGCCGACCCACATGAGCAGCACCGTGCCCGACGTGAGCGTGATAATCGTGGTGAAACGGAAGAAGAAGCCGGGATCGATCACCACGCGGCCCATGTTTTCCAGGCCGATGGCGATGCCAAGCGCTTGCAGCGCTGCGAGCCCCACTGTTCCGTAGCGCGTGTATTGGTTGATGGTCTTGCGGCCCGCCTCGCCTTCCTTCTTCAGCGCTTCCAGTTCGGGAAACACCGTCGTCATCAGCTGGATGATGATGGAGGCGGAGATGTAGGGCATGATGCCCAGCGCAAAGATCGCCATGCGGCCGACGGCGCCGCCGGCGAGCACGTTGAAGACGTCGAGGATGCCGCCTTTCTGCTGGTTCAGGATCGAAGCCAACGCGGTGGGATCGATGCCCGGCATCGGGATGTAGGTGCCAAGACGGCAGACGATCAGCGCGCCCAGCGTGAAGAGAACGCGCTGGCGCAGCTCCTTCGCCTTGGCGAACGAGCTGAAATTAAAGTTCGAAGCTAGCTGTTCTGCCGCTGAGGGCATCCCTCACTCCTGAACCCGATCCCCACCCCGGCCCAATATGGGGGTGTTTGCCGGGAAATGCGAAGGGTCAGGCCGTCGCGCCCGATTTTCCGGAATTCCGGCGCTCTTCCCGCTTCTTGGCGGATTCGACCCGGCGCTGCTGGCGTTTTCCGGGTTCGCCCTTCTTGTTCATATAGACCTTCTTCACGAAGGTCGTCGTGACGGAGCCGCCGGCCTTTTCGACCGCCGCCTTGGCGCCGGAGCTGGCGCCCGCGACTTCGATATCGAGCTTCACGGACAAATCGGTGTTGCCGATCAGGCGGACGCCATGCTTGGAGCCGCGTGCGACGCCGGCCTTGCGCAGGATCTCTTCGGTGATCTTCGCCTTCACGTCGAACTTCTTGGCTTCGATCGCGCGCTGCAGACGGGCGAGCGACACTTCGGCGAAGTCGAGCGCGAAGATGTTGTTGAAGCCGCGCTTGGGCAAACGCATGTAAAGCGGCATCTGGCCGCCTTCGAAGCCGTAGACCTTCGTGCCGGTGCGTGCCTTCGCACCCTTCACGCCGCGACCCGACGTTTTGCCGAGGCCGGACGACGAACCGCGACCCACTTTGTGCTTGTGCTTGTGGGCGCCGGGATTGTTTCGGATTTCGTTGAGTTTCATCTTATTTGCTTTCGACGATCTCGACCAAATGCTTGACCGCGTTGATCATGCCGCGAACCGACGGCGTGTCTTCGAGCGTGCGCGTGCGGCGGATCTTGCCGAGGCCGAGGCCACGCAACGTCGCGGCCTGTTCCTTCGGCTTGCGATTGGCGCTTTTGATCTGGCGCACGGTGACTGTTTTCTTGGCGGCCATGACTTTGTTTCCTGGTTAGCTGGCGGGCGCCTGTTCGCCCTTGCCCGCGCCTTCGCGGCGGGAAAGGATTTCGGTGACGCTGCGGCCGCGGCGCTGCGCGATCATGCGCGGAGACTGCTGCGACTTGAGGGCGTCGAACACGGCACGAACCATGTTGTACGGGTTTGAGGTTCCGAGCGACTTCGACACGACATCGCCAACGCCGAGCGCTTCGAACACTGCGCGCATCGGGCCACCGGCGATGATGCCGGTACCGGCCGGCGCCGGACGCACGATCACCTTGCCTGCGCCGTGATGACCGCGGGTTTCGTGATGCAGCGTGCGGCCATCCTTCAGCGGCACGCGGATCAGCGACTTCTTGGCTTCGTCGGTCGCCTTGCGGATCGCTTCCGGCACTTCACGCGCCTTGCCGTGGCCGAAGCCCACGCGGCCGCGCTGATCGCCAACGACGACGAGAGCGGCAAAGCCGAACCGGCGTCCGCCCTTCACAACCTTCGCCACGCGATTGATGTGAACCAGCTTGTCGATGAATTCGTTGTCGCGCTCTTCACGATCGCCACCGCGTTCCCGACGTCTGCCTTCTTCACGCGCCATGCGTCACTTCCTTATCCAGATCAGAAATCGAGGCCGGCTTCGCGCGCGGCATCGGCGAGCGCTTTCACGCGCCCATGATAGATGTAACCCCCGCGGTCGAACACGACCTGCTTCACACCCTTTGCGATGGCGCGTTCGGCGATCTTCTTGCCGACCGTACCGGCCGCTTCGATGTTGTAGGTCTTGGGGAGCTTGCCTTCTTTTTCGTTCGTCGAGGCAGTCGCGAGTGTCGTTCCTTCCACGTCGTCGATCACCTGGGCATAGATATGCTTGCCCGAACGGAAGATCG
>CAZTCU010000355.1:0-3058 GCA_964612235.1 uncultured Rhizobium sp. | reverse complement strand
CGCCGTCTTCTTTCTCCGCCGCAGCAAGCTTGACGTTGCCCGTCGCGCGCAACTGTTCGCGACGGCCCCGGCGCATCTCGTTCAACCGCGCCAGCCGCCCCTGGTTGCGCTTGCGCCGCCCGCTGACGCCGTAGCGTACCCAATCCTCTTCCATCGCGATCCGGCGGTTGAGCTTGTGGCGTTCGATCTCTTCCTGCGCCAGCGTCTCGTCGCGCCAGCTTTCGAACCCCGCAAAGCCGCGTTCCAGGCGTCGCGCCCGTCCGCGGTCGAGCCACACCGTCGTGCGCGACAGCGTTTCCAGAAAGCGCCGGTCATGACTGATTAGCACCAGCGCCGAACGCATGCCGGCCAGTTCGCTTTCCAGCCATTCGATGGCGGGCAGGTCGAGATGGTTTGTCGGCTCGTCGAGCAGCAGGATGTCGGGCGAGGGCGCCAGCGCACGCGCCAATGCCGCGCGCCTTGCCTCGCCGCCGGAAAGCGTCGCCGTGGCCTCGTCGCCCGAAAGGCCGAGCTTGCCCAGAAGCGCGAACGCCCGTTTCGGATCGTCGCCGGGTTCCAGACCCGCTTCGACATAGCTGCGCACATTCGCAAACCCGGAAAGATCGGGCTCCTGCGGCAGATAGCGAATGGTGGCGCCCGGCTGGATGAACCGCGTTCCCCGGTCCGCTTCCAGCAATCCCGCCGCCACTTTCAACAATGTGGATTTGCCCGAGCCGTTGCGCCCCACAAGGCACAGCTTGTCGCCTGCGGCGACCGAAAGCTCCGCCCCGTCCAGCAGCGCCGTGCTGCCAAAGGCAACATGGATGTCCTGCAAAAGAAGCAGTGGCGGCGGCGGCATTTGGAGATCGTCTTTCCGGATCGGCGGCGTCTTATGCAGGAGCCCCGGCGGCGTGGCTACCGGGAAATAATGTTGTCTTTTTCCACCCCCCGATGCGGGCGCTTGCGACACTCTTTACGTTCCTCGCTTCAAGCGCGGTCACATTTGGCTGCGTGGTCCGTCCAATGAAGTAGAAGCCCAGCCTTTCAACCTCGATGCCGGGGAGCAGCGGTGGGGATGATCGAGAAACCGGATAGCGGTTTGGGAACAACGGGGCCTGGCATGGCGCCAGCCGTGTCGGATGTCGACGTGTGGTTCGGACGCGAAATCCTGCCGCTGGAGGCGGCGCTGATGGAATTCCTGCAGCACAATTGGCGCAACAGGGCCGACCTGACCGATTTCCGGCAGGACGTCTATGTCCGCGTCTATCAGGCGGCGCAGAAACAGATTCCCGATCACCCCCGTCAATTCCTCTTCACCACCGCGCGCAACCTGTTGATCGATCGCGTGCGCCACGAACAGGTCATTCCCATCGAAGCCGCCGCCGATCTCGAAGCCCTCGAAATCGCGGTCGATACGCCCGCGCCCGACCGCACGCTCATGGCGCGCGACGAACTGCGCCGCGTGCAGGCAGCCCTCGACCGCCTTCCTGCGCGCGAACGTGAAGCCATTCTGCTCGGCCGGGTCGAAGGCCTGTCGCGCCGCGAGATCGCGTTGCGCATGGGCATCGCGGAAAGCGCTGTGGCGCAATATCTCTCGCGCGGCATCCGCGGGCTGGTGAACACGCTCTGCAACGAACCTCCCACCGTTCGGAGGAAGTCATGACCTCGCAAGTCGCAGCCGACGGCATCGAACGCGCCGCGTCCGAATGGATCGAGCGCCGCGATTTCGGCCCCTGGAGCGAAGCCGACGCGAAGGAGCTGGAAAGCTGGCTCGGCCAATCGCTTGAACATCGTGTCGCGTTCCTGCGCCTCGATTTCGAATGGAAGCGCACCGAACGGCTGGCGGCGTTGCGTCCGCTGAAACCGCCATCGAACGAAGCGCCCGCGGGCAAATGGCGCCGTACGCTGCGCATCGCCGCGGCGGTTGCGATCCTCGGCGTGGTCGGCAGCCTCGGCGCCAGCTACCTCCTCACCCAAAACGGCAAGTCCTATTCGACCCCGCTCGGCGGCCGCAAGGTTCTCACCTTTGCCGACGGTTCGCAGATCGAACTGAACACCAACACCGTCATCCGTATCGCCATGGACGAACACAAGCGGTCCGCGGTGCTGGAAAGCGGCGAAGCCTATTTCTCCATCAAGCACGACGCCTCGCGGCCCTTCGTGGTCACGGCCGCGAACCACAAGGTCATCGACCTCGGCACCAAATTCCTCATGCGCACCAGCGGCAACAAGCTGGAAGTGGCGCTCGTCGAAGGTTCCGCCAAGGTCGAGCCGTCGGATGCGCGCGAAGCCCGCCACGCCGTCACGCTGAAACCGGGCGATATCGCCTATGCGTTGCCCGGCAGCATGTCCGTCGTGCGCAAGACGCCCGCCGATATCGGCAGCGACCTCGGCTGGCGGCGCGGCGTGCTTGTCTTCCGCCACGCGACGCTCGCCGACGCGGCCGAGGAATTCAACCGCTACAACGCGCAGAAGATCGTCATCGCCGATCCGGAAACCGCGCGCCTCACCTTCAGCGCCACCTTGCCCACGCACGAGACGCACACCTTCGTGCGCATCTTGAGCAAACTTTTCAACACGCACAGCGAAACGACAACCGAGGGGATCGTGATCTCGCGCTGAACGCGCGACACGATCCGTCAAATAGGGGGAAACAAATGGGACAATTGAAAACACGCCTGGTGGGAAGCGCCGCCATCGCCTTGATGGCACGCGCAGCGATGGGCGCGAGTTTCAACATTCCCGGCGGCGATCTCGACGCCGCACTCAACGCCTATTCCGAGCAATCCGGAATCCAGATCGCGGTCTCCATAGATGCGATCAAGGGCGTGCACACGCATGGCGTGGCGGGGAATCTTTCGTCCGATATGGCGCTCGACCGCATCCTGAAAGGCACCGGCCTCATTCCCAGCCGCGATCCTTCCGGCGTCGTCACCATCGTACCGGGCCATTCCTCGCTTCTGACGACAAAGCCCGAAGTCGGTTCCATCCAACTCGCGCAAGCCACGCCATCGCAACAGCGCGCGGCGGTTGAAACCGTGACGGTCACATCGTCGAAACTCGGCGGCGCGGACGTGCA
>CAZTCU010000354.1:0-3065 GCA_964612235.1 uncultured Rhizobium sp. | reverse complement strand
ATCTTCGTCACGACCTCGAACAGGTTGGGCGAAATACCCTCTGTTTTCAGAGTCTTCTCCAACTCCGCGCGCATCAGCGCCTGACGGTCCGCGTCGTAGCGGCGCCAGTTCTCGAAGGCCGACGCCATGCCCGCCGACATCTTCGGATTGAGCCCGTCGAGCGCGCGCACCGTCTCGCCGACCAGCGCATAGCCCCTGCCGTCCCTGGCGTGGAACCGCAGGTGGTTGCCCGAGAACGCGCCCACCAGCGAACGCACGCGATTGGGATTCTTGATGTCGAAATGCGGATGGGTCATCAGCGCCCGCACGCCGTCCACCGTACCCGGCAGCGGCGAGCCCGCTTGCAGCATCATCCACTTGTCGAGCACCAGCGGGTCGGAGCGAAAACGATCGTAGAAAAGCGCAAACGCATCGTCGCGCTTCTGCGAATTCATCCGCGAGAGTGCGGCGAGACCTGCGATCATGTCCGTCATGTTGGTGGCGGAACGATAGTGATGATCGGCGATCTCTGCCGCCGCATCGTCGTCGGCCGCCGTCACATAGCGCAGAAGCGCGTTGCGCAGCGCGCGTTTCCCAGCAGGCTTCGCATCCGGCGAATAGCCTCCGCGATCGGCCAGCGACTCATAAAGCTCGCGAATCTTCCGCCCATGCGCCGAAGAGACCGCGCGGATCAGCGCCACGCGCGCCGCATTGATCGCATCGGGATCTGCGGGCGTCATGCAAAGCGCCAGTTCGCTTTCGAGCGGCGGCACCAGCATCTGTGCAGCAAACGCGTGGTCCTCATTGGCGCGCGAAAGCACGTCGCCCATTGCGTCGAGATAGATGGGATCGGCTTTGGGCACCGCGCCCGATTGCGCGGCCTTTGTCATCTCCAGCAGCAGATCGGTGGCGAGCGCCTGGCCCTGTTCCCAGCGATTGAACTCGTCCTTGTCGCGACCCATCAATGTCGCGCGCGCCTTGCGGTCCAGATCGGTCTTGAAGATCACAGGCGCGGAAAAATGCCGGCCAATGGAAAGAAGCGGCGCTTCCTCCACATCCACGAACACGAATGTCTCTTCCGCCTCGCGCAATTCGAGCACGCGTTCCTCCGGCCCGGCCGCGTTCTCGCCTTCCAAAGTCAGCGGCAATGCGCGCCCCTGTTGCGAAACAAGCCCCAGCCGGATCGGCATGTGCATCGGCTTCTTCTCGGGCTGTCCCGGCGTCGGCGGCACGATCTGCTTCAGCGACAGCGTGTACGTCTTCTTCGCCGAATCGTAAGCGCCCTTCGCCTCCACCGTCGGTGTGCCCGCCTGCCGGTACCACAGGCGGAACTGCTGGAGATCGCGCCCGTTGGAATCCTCGAAACATTTCACCCAGTCCTCGACGGTCGCCGCCTGTCCGTCGTGCCGGTCGAAATAAAGATCGGTCGCCTTGCGATAACCTTCGGGGCCGACCAGCGTGTTCAGCATCCCGATGACCTCCGAGCCTTTCTCGTAGATCGTCGCGGTGTAGAAATTGTCGATCGCGATATAGCTCTGCGGCTGAACCGGATGCGCCAACGGCCCGCCATCCTCGCGGAATTGCCGCATCCGCAACATCTTCACGTCGTCAATGCGCCGACCCTTGGAACGCATCGCCTGCGAGAACGTCTGGTCGCGATAGACGGTCAAACCCTCTTTCAGCGAAAGCTGGAACCAGTCGCGGCAGGTGATGCGGTCGCCGGTCCAGTTGTGGAAATACTCGTGCGCCACCACGCTTTCGATGCGCGCATAATCGTCGTCGGTCGCGGTGTCGGGGCTCGCGAGCAACAGCTTGTCGTTGAAGATGTTGAGGCCCTTGTTCTCCATCGCGCCGAAATTGAACGCGGAGACGGCCACGATCATGAAGATGTCGAGATCGTATTCGCGGCCATAGGCCTCTTCGTCCCACTTCATCGCCCGCTTGAGCGAATCCATCGCGTAAACGGCTTTCGGTTCGTTGCCGTGCTCCACGAAGATGCGCAGATCGACAGTCCGCCCGCTCATCGTCGTGAACGTGTCGTGGATGTGGCCGAGATCGCCCGCCACCAGCGCGAACAGATAGCAGGGCTTGGGGAACGGATCGTTCCACACCGCGAAATGTTTTCCGTTCGCCAGATCTCCGTGCTCGATCAGGTTGCCGTTGGAAAGCAGCGTCGGATATTTCGCTTTGTCCGCCTCGATGCGCGTGGTGTAGACCGCCAGCACGTCGGGCCGGTCGAGAAAATAGGTGATGCGGCGGAATCCTTCCGCTTCGCATTGCGTACAAAAGATGCCCTTGGAAACGTAAAGCCCTTCGAGCGCGGTGTTGTTCGCGGGCGAAATCTCGGTGACGATTTTCAGCGTGAATGCATCCGGCAGGCCCGAAAGCGTCAGCGTTTCATCGGTCGCTTCATAAGGGTGCGACTTGCCGTCGACGTCCACCGATAGAAGTTTCAGTTGCTCGCCGTTTAGCACCAGCGGCCCGGAACCGGTGCGCGCGACTTTCGAGACGGCGGTTACCCGCGTCGCTTCGGGCTCCAGCAAAAAATCGAGCGCGATTTCGGAAATCCGGTAATCGGGCGCGCGGTAATCTTTCAGGTGAATGGCGCGCGGTTCTTCGGTGCGCATGCGATATCCTTCGGTGGCGAGACCGAATGGATATAGCCATTCCCCGGTTCAACCGGAAGGCACAAGAAGTTTAGTTGTCGCCGCCCTCGGCATAGGCAATAACACCCGCCGCTTTCTTCAACTGCTCGCGCATCGCCATCGGCGTTTCCGGCGATTTCTTCGCGGTCTCCACGAGTTCCTTCAAGAGCGCAATCATCTGCGGCGTGCTTGCGATCATGCGGGCCTGTTGTTCCATGCGCATGGGGCTCAGCGCATATTCCGATCCCGGCACGCGCCAGCCGCCCCAATCGGCCTCTCCCGTCACGACCACCGGATAGGTGCCGGGGAAGGGGTGATTGGTGGTCTCCTGCGGCGCCTGCCAGCGATTGTGGGCGCGCACGATGCGCCATTTGTCGCTGCCCTTCACGTCCTCGGTCTGGGCGTTGTCGTACTGCAGCTCCTCGGCGGCGAATTCGCGTC
>CAZTCU010000353.1:0-3069 GCA_964612235.1 uncultured Rhizobium sp. | reverse complement strand
GCGATCCACGGCACCGCGCTCGGCGGCGGATTGGAAGTCGCGTTGTGCGCGCATTACCGCGTGGCGGTGCCGAGCGCGAAATGCGGCCTGCCGGAAGTCAATCTCGGATTGCTCCCCGGTGCGGGCGGCACGCAACGCCTGCCGCGCATCGTCGGCCCCGAAAAGGCGCTCGAAATGGTGACGAGCGGCCAGCATGTCGGCGCCAAGCAATGTCTGGAAATGGGCCTCGTCGACGAGATCGTGCCGGAAGGAAAGCTGCGCGAAGGCGCGATTGCCTTCGCGAACAAGATCGTTGCCGAAAAGCGCCCGCTCAAGAAAGTGCGCGACAGCAACGAGAAAGTCGAAGCCGCGCGCGGCAAACCGGAAATCTTCGAGAATTTCCGCAAAGCCAACGCCCGCAAATTCCGCGGCTTCAAGGCGCCGGAAAGCAATATCAAAACCATCGAAGCGGCCGTGAACCTTCCCTTCGCGGAAGGTTTGAAGAAGGAACGCGAACTGTTCCTCGAATTGCTGGTCAGCCCGGAATCGGCGGCACAGCGTTACGCCTTCTTCGCCGAACGCACCGCCAACAAGATCCCCGACGTGCCGGACGACACGCAGACCATCCCAATCAAGAAAGTCGGCGTGATCGGCGCGGGCACCATGGGCGGCGGCATTTCGATGAACTTCGCCAATGCCGGCATTCCGGTGACCATCGTCGAAGTGCAGAAGGAAGCGCTCGACCGCGGCATCGGCGTGGTGCGCAAGAACTACGAGAACAGCGCCAAGCGCGGCCGCTTCACGATGGAAGATGTCGAAAAGCGCATGGGCCTGCTGACGCCGTCGATGAGCCTCGAAGACCTCGCCGATTGCGATCTCGTGATCGAAGCCGTCTACGAAAACATGGATGTGAAGAAAGACGTGTTCAAAAAGCTCGACGGCATCGTCAAGCAGGGCGCGATCCTCGCCACCAACACGTCATATCTGAACGTCGATGAAATCGCTTCCGTCACCAAGCGCCCGGAAAGCGTGATCGGCCTGCACTTCTTCTCGCCCGCGAACGTGATGCGCCTCTTGGAAATCGTGCGCGGCGAGAAAACCTCGAAACCCGTCATCGCCACCTGCATGCAGCTTGCGCGCAAGATCGGCAAGGTCGCCGTGCTGGTGGGCGTATGCCCCGGCTTCGTCGGCAACCGCATGCTGTCGCAGCGTCAGCGCGAGGCGAACAAGCTGGTGCTCGAAGGCGCTATGCCGTGGGATGTGGACCGCGTGCTGTACGATTTCGGTTTCCCGATGGGCCCGTTCGCGATGAGCGATCTGGCCGGTCTCGACATCGGCTGGAACAAGGAAACATCCAAAAGCTCAACCCTGCGCGAAGTGCTGTGCGAGATGGACCGCCGCGGCCAGAAGAACGGCAAGGGCTTCTACGACTACGACGAACAGCGCAATTCCAAACCTTCGCCCGTCACCGAGAAGATCATCAAGGACTTCATGGCGAAGTCCGGCAAGAACGCGCGCAGCATTTCCGACGAGGAAATCCTGGAACGCACGATCTACCCGATGATCAACGAAGGCGCGAAGATTCTCGAAGAGAAGAAAGCGATCCGCCCGTCCGACATCGATGTCGTCTGGATGAACGGCTACGGCTGGCCCGTCTATCGCGGCGGCCCGATGCATTACGGCGACGCCATCGGCTTGGACAAAGTGCTGGCCAAGATGAAGCAATGGCAGGCCGAAATGGGCGATGACTTCAAACCGTCCGCGCTGCTCGAAAAGCTGGTGGCCGAGGGAAAGAAGTTCAGGGACCTGAAATAAACCCATTCAATTGTCATCCCCGGCCGAGCGCCGCATAGCGGCGCGAGGGGAAGGGGACCCAGGCGGTGAAAGCAAGATGGTGTTGAAGGAGACGCAAGAACCATTCTTCACGCATCTCGCGTGCTGCACCACCTGGGCCCCCTTCCCTCACCGCGCAAAGCGCGGTTCGCCGGGGATGACAAAGAATTTTTGAAACGGAGGAAAAAATGAGAGATGTAGTCGTCGTGTCATACGCCCGTACAGGCCTCGCGAAAGCGGCCCGTGGCGGATTTAATAATACATCGAACATGGCGATGCTCGGGCACGCCATCAAACATGCCGTTGAGCGTTCGAAAGCCGCACCTGCGGAAATCGAAGACGTGGTTTCTGGCTGCGTTGCCGCATCGGGCAACGTCGCACGCGGCGCCGCCCTGCTCGCAGGCTTGCCGATCACGACCTCCGGCGTAACGGTGAACCGTGCCTGCTCCTCCGGCCTCAACGCCATCGCGATTGCAGCCCGCTACATCAAGGACGATGGCGCGAACATCATGGTGGGTGCGGGCGTCGATTCCATCACCTATCAGGGCGGTGGCGGCGGCGGAACGGAGCCGAAGATCGTCGAAATGTATCCCGATTACTGGATGCCGATGATCGACACCGCCGATGTCGTGGCCGCGCGCTACAACATCAGCCGCGAATATCAGGACGAATATTCGCTCGAATCCCAGCGCCGCATGGCAGCAGCCCAGCAGGCAGGCAAGTTCAAGGACGAAATCGTGCCGATGGCGACCAAGATGAAGGTCGTCAACAAGGAGACGAAGGAAGAATCCATCGTCGACTACGTCGTCAATCGCGACGAATGCAATCGCCCGGACACGACGCTCGAAGGCCTGGCGAAACTTCCGCCCGTCAAGGGCCCCGACAAGTTCGTCACCGCGGGCAACGCATCCCAGCTTTCCGATGGCGCGGCCGCCGTCGTGCTGATGGAAGCCAAGGAAGCCGAGAAGCGCGGGCTTCAACCGCTCGGCGCGTTCAAAGGCTGGGCCGTGGCCGGCTGCAAGCCCGATGAAATGGGCATCGGTCCGGTCTTCGCCGTGCCGCGCCTGCTCGAACGCCACGGTCTCAAGGTCAGCGATATCGATCTGTGGGAACTGAACGAAGCCTTCGCCAGCCAATGCCTTTATTCGCGCGACAAGCTCGGCATCGACCCGTCGATCTACAACGTCAACGGCGGCTCCATCGCCATCGGCCATCCCTTCGGCATGACGGGCGCGCGCCTGTCGGGCCACGCGCTCA
>CAZTCU010000352.1:0-3069 GCA_964612235.1 uncultured Rhizobium sp. | reverse complement strand
TCGTGCCGCAGGACCATCCCGACAGCAATTTCCGCATGGTGCGCGAGACGTTGCTTGCACACGGCGTCCGGCCCGGGGCCGTTCATCCGATGGCGACGGACGGTACGCTCGAAGAAGCGGTGGCGCGATACGATGCGTTGCTCAGGTCTATAAAAGAGCAGCCGCTGTTCGATCTCGATCTGTTGGGGCTTGGCGAAGATGGCCACATCGCCTCGCTGTTGCCGGGGCAACCCGTGCTGGAGGAGCGCGACAAGCTCGTGGCGGCCGTTCCGAAAGGAAGAAGCGAGCAGCGCATTACGTTGACGTACCCCGCGCTGGAATCGAGCCGTATCACGATGTTTCTTGTTTCAGGTGCGGCCAAGGCGGATATGGTGAAGCGGGCACGTGCCGGCGATGCGTCGATCCCGGCGGGGCGGCTTCATCCGCGGGGCAGTACGATCTGGTTTGTGGATCGCGCGGCCGCGGGCGTTTGAATTTGCGCAAGTTTCGGGTGGCGCGCTCTCGGCATTGCCTGCCAATACGATCCCGACGCTTCGGGAGACAGACGTGAAACCGTCGAACATCGATTGGACGCAGATCAGGTGCGAATTGGATGCGCATGGATGCGCGACGATCACGGCGCTTCTGCCGCCGCGCGTCTGCACCGGGCTGGCCGCGTGCTATGCGGAGGATGCGCTATTTCGCAGCCGCGTGGTTATGGCGCGACATGGATTTGGGCGCGGAGAATACAAATATTTCACCTATCCCCTACCCCAACCGGTCGCCGCTTTGCGCGAGAATTTTTATCCGCCGCTCGCGACCATCGCCAATGGTTGGAACGACGCGATGGGTATCGATCTGCGTTACCCCGAAAAGCATGCCGCGTTTCTGGCACAATGCCGGAAGGCAGGGCAGACGAAGCCGACACCCCTGCTGCTGCGATATGGACCGGGCGACTATAACTGCCTGCATCAGGATGTTTATGGCGAGACGGTTTTTCCGCTGCAGCTTGCCGTTCTGTTATCGGAGCCGGAACGCGATTTCACGGGCGGGGAATTCGTGCTGACCGAGCAGCGGCCGCGCATGCAATCGCGCGCGGAAGTGGTGCCGCTGAAGCAGGGCGACGGCGTGATCTTTCCCGTGAACACGCGGCCCGTGCGCGGCTCACGCGGTATCTATCGCGTGAACATGCGCCACGGCGTGAGCAGGTTGCGCGCGGGCGAGCGGTTCACGCTGGGCGTGATCTTCCACGACGCGGCGTGAAGCGACTTACTGCGCCTGTGCCGGGGCGGGCGGTTCCTTCGCCTTCTGCTTTGCGAGATCGGTCATGTCGGCGCGCGCTTCGGCGAAACCGTTCAGCGAAAAGTTGATATCGAGCGTTTTGCCTTCCGTCGACACGATGGAAGCCTTTGCCTGACCGCCGTTCTGCCCGAGCGCATCGAGCATGGCGGGATCGGTGACGCCTTCGATATAACAGCCGCCACGATCGCAACGGCGGAAGCGCAGAGCGGGCGACGCATAATCGGCGGCCTTGATCGTGAGCCCCTTGCTCAACTCCACGCCCAGCGGCACGGCGATCTGCACGACATACCGGTTTGCCTTGGGCGCATAGGCGAACGACACGCTCATCACGCGGTTGCCGCTTTTCTTCTGCGCGAGCAATTCGAACATGTCGCAAGGCGACGGCGAGGTGACCGGATAGCACCGCACCAGCCAATCGCCATGCTGCTTGGTAACCTCGGGCTTGAGCGGCGCCTGCTGCTGTTGCTGCGCGAATGCTGTTGTGGTGCCCATCGCAAGCGCGGCGGCAAGAAGGAAACGCATGGTCGTTCTCATGGCATCACCCTCGCCAGCCAGCTTGTCTGTTTGGCCTTGAAGGCCGTGTGCGCATCTTCGGCGGTGGCGAAACCTTTGAGCGAGAACGGCAGCGCCGCCACCTTGTTGTCGAGCTGGGCGATCAGGAGCTTGGCATCGCGCTGCGGACGCATCGCCTTGATGAGATCGTCGGTCACCGACACCTGCGCGACGCAGCCGCTCATGTCGCAGGTCTTGTAGGGATAGACGCGCACCTTGTCTTTGCCGAGCTGCATGCCGATGCCCGACGGCAGCAGCACGTCATACGGCACCGTGATGCCGAGCACGCGGCCCTTGGGCGTGTCGACCAGCGTCAGATGGGCGATCTCGCGGCCGATCTTGGTGTCGACGATATCCTGGACGAGGGTGCAGTTGCCCTTGGTATCGGACGGCCTGGGACAACCCAAACGCCAGTCGTCATAGAGCGTGACCGTGGCCGCATCCGGCGGAACGGCGACCATGGCGTGGCCAACCCAGCCCGCCACGAGGCCGACGATAAGAAGTGCGATGGGAACGACGATGCGGAGCATGCTTGGGGAAACCCGCGAGATGCGTTGCGGGCGCATGGATAGCCTGTTTTTCGCGCCAAAGCATCCGGGCGGAACCCCGCGCGCGTTGACGCAGGGCTTGATCTATAGGCTGCATACCAAAAGACGCCCCGCCACAGCCGCGGCCCGTGGCGTGGAAATGCTTCCACATCGGGTCAAGCGAAAGTCGCAAAGACGCCCTTTGGGTCAAGGCTTCAGCAGCGAACGACATCGGCCGTAACATCAAACGTCACCGGCGCCCGCACATCGGCCTATCCCTCGAGCGTTGCGAGACGGTTTGTTCCCCATCCCTGCACGGATGCCCGCAAGGTGCGGCACCCTCCCCTCTGTATTCCCTGCGCTATCCTGGCCGCCTCCGGGTTGGCCAATGCCTTGAAATTTCACCTCTTTATTCCTTGATATGGGAATATAGAACATCTCATATAAGACTTCAAGGTCATTCCAAAGGATATTTTTCTCCAAGCGAATCCAGCCACTTACAGGATGGCGCAAAGAAAAAGCGGCGGATTGCTCCGCCGCCTTCCGATCTCTCCGGTTTTTTGTTCAACCGCCCAAGCCGATGCTGACCGAAGCGAAGGGGCCATGAAAGGTCCGGTCTTTGACGTCGCGTTGGTCGATGCCCATGTCCATCGCGCCGAAGAACGTATCGGCGCGATAGCCGAAGCTGACTTTGGCGTTGGGATAGCGG